>PBOD01000043.1 GCA_002724215.1 Gemmatimonadota bacterium
AATCCCTGCCTGGCCCAGACCGATATTCTGCTCGACATCCCCGGCAAAGAGGAAGACGTCCTGCTGCACCACGCCGACGCGGCGGCGCAAAGCTTCGACGTCCCACTCGCGGATATCGACGCCGTCCACCAGGATCTGCCCGCGCTGGATCTCGTAAAAACGCCCGATCAAATTGATAATGGTACTCTTGCCGGCGCCCGTCGCCCCCACCAGCGCGATCGCCTGCCCCGGCGCCGCGACGAACGACACATCCTCCAACACCCAGTCCTCGTCCACATAGGCAAACCACACCCCGCGAAATTCGATCTCGCCGCGCACACGCTCGGCGCGAAAATCTCCACCCCGGGGTTCCACCTCGCTGTCGAGCAGCTCGAAAATCCGTTCGGAAGACGCCATCGCCACCTGGAAAGTGCCGAAGCGCTCGGCGATATTGCGGATCGGCCAGAAGAAGCGTGGCACGTACTGCAACATCGCCACCAGCACCCCCCACTCGATCTCCTCCCTGAGCACCTGGCCGCCGCCGTACCACAGCACCAGCGCCGTCAGCAGCGCCCCGCCAAACTCCATAAACGGGAAGTACCAGCAGTGGTAGTAGGTGCTGTGCATCCGCAGCTTGAGATAACTGTCGTTTGCCTCCTCAAACAAGCCAGCGCGGCGCTCCTCGCAACCGAAGAGCTGCACCACCTCCATCCCGGCAATCGTCTCCTGCAGCGAGGCGCTGAAGCGACCGAAGCGGACCCGCGCCTCGCGAAAGGCGGTGAAGGTCTGGCGCTGCAACCAGAAGGTCGCGACAAAGGCGAAGGGCAACGCCGCAGCGGTGATCGCACCCAGCTCGATATCCATGTAGAAGATATAGCTCAGTATCGCCGCCACCGTGAACAACTCGCTCAGCATCGATACCACCCCGTTGGTGAACAGCTCGTTGAGCGCGTCGACGTCGTTGGTGTTACGGGCCATCAGTCGCCCGATCGGCGTGCGGTCGAAGAAGCCCAGCGGCAAGCGCTGCAAGCGCGAAAAGAGCGCCATCCGCACGTCGCGCATTGCCCACTGCCCCACCATGCTCGTCAACCAGCTCTGCGCATAACCCAGCCCGAACTGCAGCACCAGCACCCCGATAAAGAGCGCAATCACCCCCCCCAGGCCTGCGACATCGCCGGGCAGGATATACTCATCGACCGCAACCTTGGTCAGATAGGGACCGGCTTGCTGCAGCGCCGAGGCGATGAGAATCAGCGCGAAGGTCAACCCCACCCAGGCGCCGTAGGGCCGCAAATAGCCCAAGAGTCGCGCGGTCAGCGCCAGATCGAAATCTTTAGTCCCCAGTTCTTCCTCTTCCATCACAGCTCGCTCAATTCGTCGCTCAAATGCTGCCGGCGGTACATGTCGGCGTAGATTCCGTCATGTGCGACCAGTTCCTCGTGGGTGCCCTCCTCGGCGATGCGCCCCTCGTCCAGCACCACGATGTGGTCGGCGTGTTGGACGGTGGAGATTCGGTGCGCGATCAGCACCGTGGTGCGCTCGCGCATCACGCCCCGCAAACCCTTGAGAATCTCCTCCTCGGTATGGGTATCGACACTGGCCAGCGCGTCATCGAGGATCAGGATCGCGGGATTGCGGACGATCGCCCGCGCCAGCGCGGTGCGCTGCCTTTGTCCGCCCGACAGCGTCACGCCGCGCTCGCCGACGATGGTTTCCATCGCCGCGGGGAATTCCGCAATATCCGATGTCAACTGCGCGATAGCGGCCGCCCGCTCGGCGTCGGCGCCCTCCGCACCCAGCGCGATATTCTCGCGCAGCGTATCCGAAAACAGAAACGAATCCTGCGGCACGTAGCCGATGGCCTCGCGCAACGTGCCCAACGGGATCTCCTCAATCGGCATCCCATCGATCAGTACCTGGCCGGCGCCGGCGCGGATCAGGCTGGGAATAAGCCGCGCGATGGTGGTCTTGCCCGAGCCGACCCGACCGACCACCGCCAGCGTGCCGCCGGCGGGCACGCGGATATTGACGCCCTGCAAAACCGGCTGGTCCTCGTAGGCAAAATCGGCGCCGCGCAACTCGACCTCGCCCTTGATCGCGGCGCCCTCTGCCGCGATATCCAATCCCGCCTGCGGCTGGGCGGCAAAAATCTCCTCCAACCGCCCCAGCGAGGCCCGACAGCGCGAGTACTCATCGACAATCCAGCCCAGCAACATCATCGGCATCCCCAAGCGGGTCAGATAGGCATTGAAAGCGACGAAGGCGCCCAGACTCATAGCACCGTCGATGACGCGCAGCCCACCGAGCCACAGAATCACCACCATCGACACCCCATTGAGCAGGAAAGTGAAGGGGAAAAAGAGGCTGCGCAGCTTGACCAGGCGGCGATTCTCGTCGACATAGGTCTGGTTGGTCCGGGCGAAGCGGCCGATCTCGCCGTCGGCCAGCGCGAAGGCCTTGACCACNCGCATCCCGGTCAGATTCTCCTGCACNTGGGTACTCATCGCCCCGAACTGCTCCTGCACCCGGCGAAAACCGCGGTGNACCCGGCGCCCGACCCAGCGGGTNAGCACGANCATCACCGGCATCGGCATGAGTGCCAACAGCGCCAACTCCCAGTCGATCCGGCACATCAGCGCCAGACTCAGCACCAGGGTCAGCACCCCGTAGACCCCCATGCGGAAGCCGAAGTAGAGGAAGCGCTGCACCGACTCGACGTCGTTGGTCGCCCGCGCCACCAGGTCACCAGCCCGCTCGCCGTGAAAAAAGCCCAGCGGCAAGGTCAGCAAATGACGCACGTAGCGGTCGCGCAAGTCGCGCTCGACCAGCCGCGACATCGCCCCGAACTGCCAGCGCATCGCCACCGCCATCAACCACTCGCACAGCGCCAGACCGGCCACCAGAGCGGCGAAGAAGGCGATATCGCCCTCGACGGCACCGGTGATAAAAGCCGCCTCCGCGCCGCGCACCCCCGCTTCGATGGTATCGATCGCCCACTTGAGCAACATCGGCATCGANANCGCGATCGCCTGGGTGCAGAACAGCCAGAAGATCCCGAAGGCGACTCGTTTCTTATAGTTGCCCCAATAGGGNGCGAAGGCTTTGAAGGGATTGGCGGAAGCCATATCAGGTGCGGCGGCGGNCGNGNACCNCCTCGTTGATCACATTCGTCNGCGCGCCCGCCATCCACGCGCGCACATTCTCCAGCGCCGCCTCGTAGAATTGCACGAGTGTCGCCCCGGTGTTGTAGCCCAGGTGCGGTGTCAATAGCACATTGTCCAGAGCTAGCAAGGGACTGTCGGCTGGCAGCGGCTCCTCTTCGTAGACATCCAGTGCTGCCCCGGCAATCGCCCCATCTTTGAGCGCCGCTACCAGNGCGTTCTGGTCGACGATCGCCCCACGCGCTGTATTGACCAGAAAGGCCGATCTCCGCATCCGCTCCAGTTCCCGCGCCGCCACCAGCCCGCGACTCTGCTCCGACAGCAACACGTGGATCGACAGCACGTCACTGCAGGCAAACAACTCGTCGAATGCCACGTATGCGACACCGCTCTGCGCCGCCCGCTCCGCATCCAGCGTAGGCCCCCAGGCGACCACCTCCATNCCGAAGGCCCGCCCGTAACCGGCAACGATTGTCCCGATGCGCCCCAGCCCCATAATGCCCAACGTGCNGCCAGCCAGCCCCTCGGCAATCCGCGTCTGCCAGCGCCCCTGCCGCAGCTGGCGGTCCTCCCATGCCACGTGCCGGGTCAGCGCCAGCACCAGCGCCCAGGTCAGCTCGGCGGTGGTATTACCCCGAGCGCCCGAGCCGACCGTTACGCACACCGGAATGCCCAGCTCGGTGGCGGCTTCGCAATCGACATTGGCCTGGCGCCGGCCCGTTCCGGCGATGAGCTTGAGATTGGGCAGCTTTTCGAGTACCGCGCGCGGGAAGCGAGTGCGCTCGCGCATGGTCACCAGCACGTCGTAGGGCGCAAGCCGCGCCACCAACGCATCGGTCTGGTGGAGGGTATCGTAGAAAAAATCGATCTCGGCGCCGAGCGAGGCCCAATCGGCGGCAGCGGCAGCGCAGCGCAAATAATCGTCGAGAACGGCGATGCGGGTCATCTTTACCAATCCCGGCACTCAAGCCGCATACGGCCAGTCGGCGCTCTATCGCATCGCTGTCCGCGACCTCCAGGCAGCAGTGCTTGCTCCGCGGCGCACGCGACGTAAATGACACTAGTCACCAATTTTCCTACCCTCTTCCATACAATNGCCTTGCCCCTCGCACCATTTTACAGCGAAAGGTGATTCTCCACAATCACCCAACGCTTGACATCGCGCCCGGCAGCGGATATACTGCCTGCGCCACGNCTATTCCCGGGAGATCATCCGATGGCCAAACGCAAAAAACTCTTCATCACTGGCGCCGCCGGCCTGGTCGGCTCGGGCCTGCGCCGCCATCTCAAAGACCGCTATGATTTCCGCCTNATGTTCCACCGCAATATCCCCGAAGTCGAGCCCGACGACGAGGTCGTAGTCTCCGACGTAGCCAATTTCGAGCAAATGGTCGAAGCCTGCGAGGGCATCGACGCCGTCGTCCATCTCGGCATCGCCATCACCCAGCGCGGNTATTTGCGCACCCGTTACAACCAGATGATCATGGAGACCAATATTCAGGGTACCTACAACATTTTCGAGGCCGCCCGCATCAATAAAGTCTCCACCGTGGTCTTTGCCAGCACCAATCACGTCACGGGCTTCTACGAGCGGGAAAACGTCTATACCAANCCCGAAATGGCGATCCGCCCCGACAGCATGTACGGNGTCAGCAAGGCCTTCGGCGAAGCATTGGGCCGCTTTTACTACGACCAGTACGGNATGGCCGTCTATTGTATCCGCATCGCCAACTACTCCGATACCGAAGAGGTCAACCGCGAATACCCACCCGGTGAAAACCGCTGGCTCAGCCCCCGCGACTGCGCCGACCTGACCGCGCGCTGCATCGAGGCTCCCGAGCCGCAATTCGGGATCATCTACGGCGTCTCGCAGGGCGCCGACAAGAAGTGGGACCTGCAAAGCGGCAAGGACCTCGTCGGCTGGGAGCCCCAGGACCGCGGCGCCCCCTCGCCGTGACCGACGTATCCCACCTAGGCGGCGGCTTTACCACTTCCACCCCCGATCCCGGGCCCGCAGCCACCGCGCTGCTGGAGGCCGCCGCGCCCGGGTCGCCGGCAGCCCGCCTCATCGTCCTCGCCGGCCCGCCCGGGGTGGGCAAGACCGCCGTCGCCCGCACCCTCTTGCCCCTGCTCCCCCANGCCTTCCTCATCGACAANGACCANACCGCGGCCGGCTTTATCCTCGNAGCCGCCGACGACTCCGCCAGCGCCTACGGCACGCCCCACTACTGGCAAACCTTGCGTCCCTTGGAATACGCCGGTCCGCTGGCCCTGGCCTGCACCAATCTCGTCGACACCCGCCAGGTCCTCCTCGTCGGCGGTTTCGGCCCCGAGTTGGGCCTGGACGACCTCTGGCCAGATCTCCGCGACAAAATCGCCCCCGCCAACCTGGTCGTCCTCCACCTCGACGCACCCCCGCTCGCAACCTGGCGCGCCCGCATGGCCCAGCGCGGCTCCCGCACCGACGACCCCTATTTCACCCACCTGGCCCAAACACTCGGCACCCTCCCCATCCACCCCCACNCCACCCGCATCGACACCGATGCCCCTCTGCACACGGTAGTCCAGCGCACGCTCGACGCGCTCGCATAGGCGCAGTACTCGACAAGAAGTCGCACCGCGTGAATGTGGCGGTTGTCGCCCATTCCTGCCTCCGACATCCACAAGAAGCAATCGCATCGGATTTTTCAGGCGCAGGGAGTCGATCAGACAGCGCCTAGGGGGCGGGGAGCGTGGTGTGAGCGTCGAGAGGGTTTACGCTGGACGGGGTGGACGGCAGACCGCCGGTCCATTGGATATGGCTTGCACGTAGCGACCTCACACCCGCTGCTCATACCAAAACCAGCCCCTTCACAAGCCCCCCTACCCATTTCCCCCACCATCTGTCTNTAGTGGGAGANGCACGCCAACCCATCGCCAATGAGACCTCCACGCCCCACCCCCATACCTTGACTTTTCCCCATTCTGCGCGTTCTTCTAATNNCGTCATGCCCATCCTCCACAGCGCCTTTGGCTACTTGACCCTTCTCGCCATCGCCTGGCTCGCCGGCCGCCGCACCCGCACCATTCCCTGGAAGACCCTGNGCGTCGCCACTCTGCTCCAACTCGTCCTCACCGGTCTGCTGCTCCAACCCGCCGTCCGCGCCCCGATTTTTGCGCTGGTCGGTCGACTCACCGACCTGCTCAAAATCACCGCACTCAAAGCCAACCAGTCGCTGCTCTTCGGCGGCATCAGTTCCGAAGCCTTCGCGCGCGAGNACGGCCCCGTCATCGCGCTCGAAATCGCCGCTATTCTCATCTTCGTCGCCGCGCTGTCGCGCATCCTCTATCACTACCGCATTCTGCCCTGGTTCATCGCCCGCCTCAGCCGCGTCATGCAAAAACTGATGGGCATCAGCTCGGCCGAAAGCGTCGGCGTGGCCGCCAATATCTTCCTCGGCATGACCGAGGCCCCGCTATTGATCCGCCCCTATGTCGCGCGACTGACCGAGAGCGAACTGTTCTGCCTGATGACCGGCGGCATGGCCACCATCGCCGGCACCGTAATGGTCATCTACGCCACTATCCTGGGGCCCGTACACCCCGATATTGCCGGCCACCTCTTCGTCGCCTCGCTGATCAGCGCCCCGGCCGCCATCGCGGTATCCAAGCTGATGCTCCCCGAGACCGCCGAGGCTGAAACCGNCCAAGAGCAGGTCGAGCTGCCNCGCGAGGATACCCTAAACGGCCTTGACGCCGCCGCCCGCGGCGCAGCCGAGGGCATGCACCTGGTGCTCAACGTCCTCGCCATGCTCATCGCCTTTATCGGTCTGGTCGCGCTCGCCAACTGGGGCATCGGCCGGCTCGACGCGCTGGTCAACGACGCGCCGCGNGGCTGGAGTCTGGAGGCCTTCGCCGGCGTGCTATTTCACCCATTCGTCTGGCTGATGGGCATCCCCTGGGCCGAGGCCGGCTTGGTCGGCGAATTGATGGGACTCAAGACCATCCTCAACGAATTCGTCGCCTATCTCGCACTATCGCAACACGTGGGGGAGGCATCAGCCCTGAGCCAGCGCTCCTTCGTCATCGCCGCCTACGCCCTCTGCGGCTTCGCCAATTTTGGCTCGGTGGCCATTATGATCGGCGGCATCGGCGGCATCGCACCCGAAAGGCGCGGCGACCTGGCGCGCCTGGGGTTGCGCTCGCTCATCGGCGGCACCCTGGCGACNATGTTAACCGGAGCTGTGATCGGAATATACCTGTAAAACCCAGCGGGATCCGCGCGGCGCCTCAAGCGTCATAAGCAATGGATTCTACCGCACTTCCAACGACGAGAACAATGGCTAAAGACCGCAAACCCACCTATCGCGCCCAATTCGACGGGCACAAGCGCCTCGCCGCCGCCGTCATCCTCCAGGCCATCAAGGACATGGAGGATTCCAACAGCAATCAGGACCGCCAGACCGCCCTCGACTTCCTCGAAGGCGATATGTGGCCCTTCTCCGACGTACTCGACCTGCCGGCCGACGGCAGCGCCCTCTGCGAATACCTGCGCAAGATGGACATTATCCCNCCGGAGGCCGTGCGCTAAAATTTGCCCCTTNTCCGACCGGGATTTTTCANTTTTNTCANTNNTAATAGTTGNATTGACNGGANAGCAGGCGACACTAGGCGGTCGTCGCCGCTATTTTACNTCGGTGGNGATCCCCCTCANANCCCCGGTGAGTCCTCCCGCCGATATCGAATAGCAGGACCTCCCCTTCACATAGCGCGCCCCGCGCAAAAGGTGCCCGATATGGTCCTCAAACGCTTCGGGCTCTTCGTCGGCATTCTGTCGTTGGTCTGGGTCTTCGTCCAGATCGGCTACGGTCTGCTCATGCGATAGCCTACCGCCTCACCCACAGGACGAAGCCCTTTCTCCGCTAGCTCCGCACAGTGGAAAAAGGGCTTTGGACGTTCGCGGATCGGACGCGGGCTAGCGCAATCCCAATTCGTCGATGGTCTGCTCCAGCGCCGCCCGCTGTGCGCCGGACATCGGCAGAGCCGGCGCCCGCGCCTCGCCGCACTCGATGCCCAGCCGCAGACCGATGGCCGCCTTGACCATCGAGTGGAAACCCCCGCCGCACGCCGAGAGCGCCGCCACCGTCTCGCTAGCGCGATCTTGCGCCGCCTCCGCCGCCGCGAGATCGCCCGCTTTATACGCCGTCCAAATATCCACCCACAACTCCGGCGCCACCGCAGGCGGGCCATCGACCGCACCGACCGCGCCCAGCGTCATCGCCGGCAACATCCAGTGGCAACTGCCCGTGAAGGCGGCCAGCCCCATCTTGGCGAAGGCACGCAGATTGGACAGATTGGCCACCGAGTGCTTAAGCCCGGCCAGTTGCGGCACGCCGTCCTGGATTTTTTGCATCAGTGGCGGGTCGATCTCGACACGAGTTGCCGAGGGTAGATTGTAGGCAAAAAACGGCAAGGCGGCGGCGGCAGCCACCACCCGATAGTGCTCGACGATCTCCTCATCGCTGCGGCCGTAAAAAAAGGGCGGCACACAACAGATCGCCTCGGCCCCGACCCTGGCCGCATGCTCGGCCAATTGCGCCGCGCGGGCAGTAGTAGCGGCCCCGACGTGGATGATATTGTTGACCCGGCCCTTGCCCTGATCGACCACAATCTCAGCGACGCGCATATTCTCCGCATCGTCGAGCAGTACGCTCTCGCCAGTGCCCCCCGAGACCCAGAAGCCATGTACTCCGGCTGCAATATTGAATTCGACCACCTTGCGCAGCGCCTCTTCAGCGACCCGGCCAGCGGCATCCATCGGTGTGGGGATGGCGGGCACTATTCCTTCAAATGCACTCATTTGCTTCGTCTTTCGGTTTAAATGTAGTTCAGAAATCCCGCGTATAGCCCGCCGTCCAACCACCGTCCACCGTAATCACGCTGCCATTGACATAGCTGGCCTCGGGCGCGACCAGAAACAACACCGCCGCCGCGATCTCCTCGACTTTAGCGGGCCTGCCCAGCGGAATGTGCGACAGCAGATTCGCCGCCTGCTCGCTATAATTACCGTCCTGGCCGTAAAAGAGCTTCTCCGTGCCTCTCGTCAGCGTCGAGCCCGGCGCCACCGCGTTAACCAGAAGCCCCTGTGCTCCCAATTCCAACGCCATCGACTTGGTCAAATTGACCACCCCGGCCTTGGCCGCGACGAAAGCCGACTGCAACCTCAACGGCACCAGCCCGGCGATCGAACTGATATTGACGATGCGCCCGCCACCGCTGGCCAAAATATGCGGCACCACGGCCCGACTGACCGAGAATACTCCTTTGAGATCGACCTCAATAATACTGTCCCAGTCCGCCAGCGAATACTCGTGAATCGGCACGCGACCGCTCGTGGTATTGATCCCGGCATTGTTGACCAGGATCTGCAAAGCGCCGAAATGCGCCGCGACCTCGGCGGCCACCGCCTCCATCCGGTTAATATCCGCCACATTCGCCGTCCACGCCTTACCACCGACTGCCGCCGCCGCCTCGGCTGCACCCTCTGCGTCAATATCGACGACCGCCACCTGTGCCCCATTGTCGGCCAGCACCTGCACGATCGCCCGGCCAATGCCCTGGGCGCCACCGGTTACCAGCGCGGTCTGTCCATCCAGGCAGACTTTCATGCTTCTTCACCCTCCGGCTTCTTCTTGCGCACGCCCAGCGCGTAGAGCAAGCCGACGAAACCCGCGATAATCACCACCAGATACCCACCCAGTGTCGGATAGCTCTCCTCGTTGCCGAAATCCTCGATCGCGATTTCGATCAGCGCGAAGGAGAATACCGTCCACACAATGAGCCCGATGGCGGGATAGAGCACGCGGTTGGCGACCCGCGCCTTGTATTTCTTTTCCGCCTTGGCCATCGGCTATACCTTCTACAAAGTTCGGTCGGGCATATATACACACAGGCCGCGCCATTCGCAACTATCCCTTCACCGCACTCGCCGTCAAACCCCGCACAAAATACCGCTGCATAAACAGAAAGGCCACGATCAGCGGCAATACGCTCAAAAACGCCCCGGCCATCTGCACTCCGTAGTCGCGGCTGAATTGCGCATCGAACGACGCCAGCCCCACCGGCAAAGTCTTCATCGCGTCGTCGCTGGCCACCAATAGCGGCCACACCAGCGACTGCCACTGCCCCATAAAAGTCACGATCGCCAGCGTCGCCAGCGCCGGCGCCGACAGCGGCAGGATAATCCGCCAGTAGATCGCAAACTCCCCCGCTCCATCGATTCGCGCCGCATAGAGAATCTCCGTCGGAATCGAGCGAATGTATTGCCGCAATAAAAACACGCCTAGCGGTCCGGCCACCGGCGGCACGATCAACCCGGCGTAGGTGTTGAGCATCTGCAACTCGCGCGCGATCAGAAAGGTCGGGATCAGCACCACTGCCCCCGGCACCATCATCCCCGCAAGTACGCTGATGAAAATCCCCTCGCGCGCCGGAAAATCCTTCTTGGCAAAGGCATAGCCGGCCATCGACTGCAACAACAGCACCAGCAGCGTCACCGCCACCGAGACCACCAGACTATTGTAAAACCACCGCGCGAAACCCGATGCGGTAAGCACCTCCAGATAGGTCCCCAAGGTCGGCTCAGTCGGAATCCAGCTCAGCGGATTGCCACTCAGCAATACCCGGTGCTCCAAAGACAGCACCAATAAGAGGACAAAGGGCATCAGCGACAGCGCCGCCGCCACTAGCGGCACGCCATATGTAATACCCGTCCCCAAACCTCGCAGCACTCTAGACATCACTCGCGCTCCCGCCCGATCCGCAACTGCACCAAAGTCAATGCCATAACGATCAAAAAGAGCAGTACGCTCATCGTCGCCGCGTGGCCCAGATTGTCGAAAGCGAAGACGCTGCGGTAGATATAGTAGACTACCGACATGCTGCGATTGGCCGGACCGCCGCTGGTCAGCATCAGCACCGCGTCGAAGAGCTGAAAGTTGAAAATTACCGCCAACACCGTCACCAGCAGGACGGTCGGCCGCAACAAGGGCAGCGTAATATATACAAAAGCCTTAAAGCCCCCCGCTCCGTCCACATAGGCCGCCTCGTACACATCCCTAGGTATCGCCATCAGACCGGCCAGAAACACCAGCACGTAAAATCCGTANCCGCGCCAGATCTCGAACACCGCGATCGACGGCACGACCCAGTGCGGATGGCCCAACCAGTTTTGCGGCGCGATCCCCATCAGCCCTATCAGCCAGTTGAGCGGCCCGTCCGCTGCCGGCGACAATAGCGCGTTCCAGATAATTGCCGAAGCTACCGCCGACGATAACAGCGGCATCATCAGCGCGGCTTTGATAAAGGTCTGCAACCCCTCGGGTAGCCGGTAAATCAACAGCGCCACGCAGAGCGATAGCACCGTCACCATTGGCACCACCAGCAACGTGTAGAGCCCCGTATTGTGCAGTGCCTGCGCAAAGAGCGGGTTGCGCCACACCTCCGCNTAGTTGCACCCCCCGCAATACTCCAGCCCGAAAAGCAACCCGCCCCGGTACAGACTCATCGCAAAGGCCATGACCAGCGGCCCCAGTAAAAAGGCTGCGTAGAGCAACATAAAGGGCGCGATAAAGCCGTAAGCCGACCAGTCGATCCGCCGCATATCAGCGCGTCCCCAGCAAGGCATCGACCTGGCGCGCGGCAGTGGCAATCGCCTCCTCCGGCATCACATCGCCCAGCACCATATTCTGTATTTGCGCCAACAATAGGCTGTGGGTCTGGCGCAATTTCGGGTGTAGCGGATACGGAACCAAATAGCGACGAGCGGGCACAAAGGGTTGCAATAGCGGCTCCTCAGCCGGCGGGCGCCAGTCATTGCGCGCGCCGAATAGCTTGAAGATATCCATCATCCGCGCCATGTTGGCGCGGCGATTCAAAAACTGCACCAACTCGAAAGCCTCGCGTTTGTGCGCGGACGCCTCGGCCACCACCCAGAATCCCGCATTGCCGAAGGTCCCGCGCCCGTCGTAGAAATCAGTTCCCGGCCCCTGCGGCGGCAACACAAAGCGCACGTTGAGATCGGGAAAATCCTCTCCGATGCGAATCACCGACGTCGACGGAAACAACGCCATCGCCGCCTGGCCCTCGTAAAAGGGCGTCAGGAAAAGCTCGTTGGCCGCCGGAAATATTCCGTCGCCGGCAATCACCCCGGCGTCGATCAGATCGCGAATAAACTGCAAACCCGCCGCCCCGCGCGCAGCAAAGCCATTGGTATTGTTGGGCACATCGATAATATCCGCGCCCGCCTGCCACAAAAACGGATAGATCGAATTGGGATTGGCCTCGAGCGCGGTCCACACAAAGCCGTACTGGTCGGTTGCGCCGTCGCCATCGAGGTCTCGAGTCAGCGCCTTGGCCACCTCCATAAAGCGCGCCCAGGTCCAATCGGCGAAATGCGGATCACCGGGATCGTCCGGCGGATGGGCGATGCCCGCATCGTCAAAGAGNGCTTGGTTGATACAGAGCAAATACCCGACGAACATATACGGAATGCCATACTGGTGCCCNCCGTAGCGACCGAGTTGCCACAGGTTGGGCGGATACTCCGCCTCCATCGCCTCGATTTCTTCGGGGAACAACTCGTCGAGCCGGGCCAGGTGCCCCGAAGCAGCATAGCGCACCCAGAACTCATCCGGCATATACGATACATCCGGCGGCGTAGCCCCGATAAAGGCCGAGGTATAGCGCTCGTCCCAATTGGCCCAGGCGTGGTGCACCACCTGCACGCTAACGCCGGGATGCTCGGTCTCAAACCCCCCGATCAGTTGTTCCCAATCAGCAGAGGTCGCTCCGTGCGAGGCCTTCCACCAGCGGATTTCGACATCGTCGGCCAGCAGCGGNCGCGCCAGCAGGAATAACGCGGCAATGANGGATGGCAATTTCGACATAAAAAAGTGGGGCGCAATGGCGCCTTGGAGATAGAGCAACCGTTTTTTTGTAAAAGTCATCCTGGGCTTACTCACCTTTCATCAAGCCCCTCTATGTATAGGAAAAAATGCCACCCGTGTGCCACTATAAAAAACAACCTACAGCGCTTTCGGGTCAGCCTATACGGACATGACCTTGCCCGGGACCNACGGTGCTCACTCAAGGTAGACATACGCGGAGAGGCCCAGGACGGTTATACAGGCAACGAGACCCGGCGCTTGAAGCAGCAGCAAACCAATGCGCTCTCGGTGTCGGGCTAGCACGTAATCGGCGTGGCAGATCAGTATTGATCTCGATTTACAATATGCAGCACCCAGTCCTGGTCTTGAGTCGGCGACACGAATGTGTGAATCATACCCCCTCGCGGTTCACCCGATGAGATCTTGTCCCCCGTACGCGGGTTGTGCCAGTCCGCTCGAAAAACGCCCTGTGCAGAGCTCAAATCGATCCGCAAGCTACCGCCGTCGCGATCGTAGATCAGGTATTCTCTATTGGGATGAGCTGCAAGTATGGCATTATCACCTGCTACTATTAGCCGATCGGAGGACTCCAAACNGGTCGGATCGGAGCGAAGAACACGACGAAAAAACTCGCTCGCCACACCTATAGCCCCGGCTTCCCTCACCACGGCATCGTACTGTACCTTGCCCTGATTGTAATCGATATAGAGAGCCTGCGCACCGGTCAATCCACAACGCCAGGTCGCCGTCCGAATTTTGCGATGCGTCCAATGGCCTCGGCCAATAAACGGACGCCAGTGATCGGTATGCGCTACCGGGACCTCCGATCCCGAGTAGAACGCCATCAATTCCGAACGACTGGGCAGGGAGGCGCCACCCGTACTGAAGTAGGTGCCGTTTTGCGGCATCCCGCCGCCACTCCCGCCGCCACTCCTGCTCCCCACCGGATGCCGCCAGGGATCGTGCTCGAGGAACCAATCCGCATACCAGTCTATCCATTCTCTACTGCGGTATTCACCGATATCGATGCCGCTGTCCCACAGAATATGCGGATACGCAGCGAGACGGGCTACAACGTAGCGCATGAAGCGAATTTCCGCCGTAGAGTACGGCGTCAAGCCAAAATGGTCGGGCGTCATCGCATCATCGCTATATAGCATGATATAGGCCCCCATATCGCGAGCGCGAGCGGCATCTAATTTGGCATTGAGCTGATCCCAGAATGGCAGAAAGAATTCCGTGCCCTCCTTACCAACTACAAAGGGCAGTGCTTCCTGTGGCCAGGACTGCGCCCAGTCCACAGAGGCGATTAGGAGAGCGGAGAATCCCAGTAGCCTCGCCCCGACCTCTTCGTCGGCAAAACGCAGCGCCTCTTGTACCGTCGGGTCATACAGATCTCGGGCTCGAAAACCCCAGTGGGCTCCGTCGGGCACCGGCGGATTCCAGATGACGGGAAAGTCGCCTTTGTCCGGACCGAGCTTCCAGTACCTTCCCGCTGCGCGTANCGGCGGTTCCAGGACAGAATCAACACAGACAAACGAGCCCGATTGTTGGTCCAAATCCCCATCTGGACTCCGGGTCCGAAACGTCCACTCCCCCAATTCGTCGGGCATGAAGTACACTTTCCAATGCCCTCCACCCGCATAAAAGCCCAAATGGTCGATTGTTCGACCGGAAGGACTCGTGAAGCGGACCGCTAGCTCGAGATCAAATGGATTGCCCTGCNAGGATTTGTTGATGAATTGGGCTTCGAATCGTTGCCACAGGCCCGTTTCGCTCCCCCAGCACACTGCACTCGCCGCCGCATGCCACACAATCAAGCCGATCCAAAATCGCATACGGATTGTTGTCCTCTGAGATATCGGCACCTACAGATCCTCCCTCATAGATTGAATCTGCCCGTTGCTACAACGGCGGCTCGCACTTTAGCTCGATGAATTTTGTTGGCACAGGCCATTTGGTGCGGTAAACCCTCTTCTATGACTTCTCGAACCAGCGACCGCAAGCTGCGCATGGTCTGCACGCTCCCCGTTGGGTGCGATAACCTCAACGCTATGCAACTGATTACACGTGTATAGATCCACGATATCCCAGTTCGATTGTAGTTATAACTACTCTTTTGCATCCACTTAGCAGACCGTTGGGATATCGCCATATATACAACAGCGGACAATATCCCCGCAATCAAAGAGTTCATTGCGGATTTGCCCGAACGCGACCTGGCGCGATGCGCCCATGTTTTTGAACTGCTTGAAGCGTTCGGCCTGCGCGTCGAATGGGAGCATCAGCAGCGAGTTTAGGATCGCGGGGCAACTTGCCGGAACCGCTTAGAGCGCCCCTGGGTAACAAGGATGGCGAGCCTCGACATGTGGGCCTTATTCAACTACACCCTCGAAGACCCGCGGGACGATGCCAGCTTGATGAAGGCCTTCATTGAGCAAAAGGCCGAGGTGCTGCACAAGCAGTAAAATCGGCCCATAACGACGAAAAACTGGGGTAGCGCCGCAAATGGCCGCTACCCCAGTGTTGTTTTTATGCTGATACAATAACAAATAGCTAATTTTCGTCTTCTTCAGCCTCTGATGACTCATCAGGTGGGGCACTCTCAGTAGGCTGTGCCCGTCTCCTTTAATACGGTTTCTCCCTATCCTCCGTAGGGAGGGAATTAACTTCCTGATTAGAGAGAAAATTATTAAGCTGCGCTTCCAACTGCTCTTCGGCCATGTCGAGTTTCTCATCGAGATCTACGAGACTAGGGGCGGTCAAATCTTCCAGGACGGTATCATCCATATCTACGTGGTCAAGGATTCCCCCCATACCGCCCTCGGGCTTGTCCTTGTCCGGTTTCTCCCACATCGATACGCCGAGCATCATCCCGAGCTTAATCAATGCCCTCGCATCTTCATCCTGTAAGGTTTCGATCATAGCCTCAACAGCTTCCACGCGATCAGCCCTCAATTCCGCCAAGGCCTCCCTATCGCCTTCCTCGGCGGCCTCGACCAAGTCTTGAACATCTTCCTTGTCCAATTCTGAAAAAGCGCGGATGGCCAGATGCGCGACAGGTATCTGCTGCTGTTGGCCGTCTTCGGCAACTTCACGAGCTATCTGATGCGCTTCAGGTTTTTCACTCCTACCGGACTTCTTGTTCAAGTTCTTTCGTTGTTGCGCCTCGACGTCTATACTTCCGGCCAGCAAGGCCAGTGCGGCTATGGCTGTGATGAATTTCATGTAGGATCGCTCCTTGGTTAGCGAGGTGGCTATTACGCGGCCAATATACGCAATATACGGCGGGCACGGGCGGTAAAGTGTGATGCGGGTCACTCAGGGGCGATAGAGTGACGCACACGTTCTACGGTTCTGTGCCGCCCTCTACCGAGATGAGGTCAGATGGGAGACTTATCGCGATGGCAAACTCGACCCAGAGATCGATTCCAAGAAAGTCACGGAACTGCTCATCGCCCTGGATCTGGGCGGCGTCTCGCCCGAGGAGCGCCGCAAGCAAATAGAAATCCGCCAGTCGCTCACGGCCGCAGTATCCCCGAATGGCATCCACTGGAAAAATTTGGACGAGCCCATTATCGATGTGGGCAACACCGCGCTGGACACCCATAACCTGTACACCTACGATCCCTACACGGGCAAGTATGTGGCTTATATGCGGGGCCATGTCTTACGCCGGCGTCTGGTGCGCCGCGCTAAGGGCACGGATTTCCGCCATCTCGACGAACCGCGATTCTGCCTGATGCCCGACCCGCAGGATCCGTTCGACGACGATATTTATAATCCGTGCTACTGCCCCTATCCGGGGCGGCAGCTCTACCTCATGTTCCCCTCGATGTACCACCGCATCGAGTCCACCGTGGACATTCAGCTGGCCGTGAGCCGCGACAGCTACAATTGGCACCGGCCCGAGCGCAAACCCATTATCGATCTGTCATATGAGAGGGGCGAATACGGCACGATCTACGCCGCACCCAATCTGGTGGCGCTGGGCAGCGGCGAGTGGCGTCTGCCCTTTGTGGGGTCGAGGCGCCACCACGACTTCCTGGACCGGGGCACCGCCTATCCAGAAGAGGGAGAAATGCGCTGGGCCAGTTGGCAGGAGTATCGCCTGGGCGGCCTGGAGGCTCCAGACGAGGGCTTTGCCGTGCTGGTTGAGCGCAAATGCGCCGGCCAGCAAATGCGTATCAACTACCGCACGGCAAAGGATGGCTGGATCAAAGTGGAACTGGTCAATCCGCCCTCGACCTCGCCCAAAGAGGTGTTGCCATTCGATGGATTCGGACTGGAAGGGGCTGAGACGTTGACGGGGGACGAGTTCTCCCGCGTGGTGCAGTGGAACGGCAGCGGCGATCTATCTGGGCTGAAGGATAAGGACGTGTCTTTGCGGCTCCACCTGCACAAGGCCAAGATTTTCTCCATAGCACTGTGATGCTGGCGCCGCGCTGCACTAGGTATTTCGCGCGCGGTGACCCTACCGCTCTTCCAGCGCGATGGCCCGGCACCACGAAGCCGTAACCCGCTGCATCTTCAGCGGCAGCCCGATAAAAAACACCCGCTCGCGACTGATCTGCTCCAGTCCCTTCAGCGCGTCTACCATCGGTATCCCGCATTCGAATAGCCGCTGCTCGGCCGCGGTGTGCCCGTTCGGCGGCGGTCCGTAGTACATATTTCCCGCCGAGGACAGCAATTTGATCGGCGCCGCGATGAGAAACTCCAGCGCCGCATCGGAAAAATAGGGCAAATCCCCCGCCAGATCGGGATTGGTCTGCACCAGCACAATATCCCCCGCGCGCACCCCAGCCGCCTCAAAGTCGCTCGGCTCGACTACCTCCCCCGGCCCCTTGCCCGAAAAATCGCAAACCACCGCCTCGCCCAAAAACGCCTCCAGCGGCATCCCCGCCATATCCGGTCCTTCGTCGAGATATTTGTACGCCCCCTCGGCGTGGGTGCCATTGTGGGTCTGGCTCTGGATAAAGTGCATCCTGGCCCCATAGGCCATAAATTCCTGCACCTCTACGCCCCGGCCGAAAAAGGGCTCGCCGTGCAAATACTGCCCGTCGATCTTCTGCTCGCCGGGAATCATATCGTGCGACAGGTCGATAACGCGATACGTACTCAGATCAATCACTATATTCCTCCTTTTTGCACACTAGTATAGCCGCTTGTTGCCCCCCGATCAATCGCTTAGTTTTTTACGGTCTTACACCAATCAGGAGAATCCCATGCCTGCTCGCAGCGACTGGAAACCCGGCTTGACCCAAATCGGCACCCAAAAACAGCTCTTCTTGGACGACCACCGCGTCGAAAGCCTCAAACACGCGGCCTTCGTCATGAACCCCGCCAAAAAATACCGCGACAATCCC
>PBOD01000044.1 GCA_002724215.1 Gemmatimonadota bacterium
CCCATAATGGGCGAGCACAAGCGGATTGTTGGGATTGAGGTTATATGCTGCCTGGCCATGTCGCAACGCACTTTCATAGTTTTCGAAATGGGTAGACACGGCGCACAGCAGACGATGGCAGTCCCAATCATGTTCAGTAAGTTTAGATGCCTCATCAAGAGTGGTGAGAATTTTCTCCGTCAACGCCTCATTGGATTCACTAAACCAGTTCTGAGCCATACCGCCACCCCAGGTGCAGCACCTTTCGCAGTAGGCCCTGCCATTGTTGGGGTCGAGTTCAATGGCCTGGGTAAACAAGCGTACGGCCTCGTTGGCGTCTTCTTTGGTCTTCAAGCGCTTGTGATGTTTTCCTCTCAGCAGGTATTCATACGACGTCATATTTTCAGTGGGCTTTCTCTTTGCCCGCTTGAGACTGGTAACTTCGATCTCATTGAGAATGGTAGATGCCATCTTGTTGACAATCTCATCCTGGATCTCGAAGACGTCGTCCAGCGTTCTGTCATATCGTTCGCTCCATATTGCATCGCCAGATTCGGCATCGCCAAGTTCAGCCGAAATGCGGACGCGATTGCCAGCGGAGCGTATGCTTCCCGTTACCAGGTAGTCGAGTGCATATTGTTTGGCCAATTGATTCACGGCGACCGGATTTTCGGCGTAACTGAACGTAGCATTTCTCGACATGATCTCGATTGAATTGATCATCGAAAGTTCTGTGATGATGTCGTCGGCAATGCCTTCTACAAGAAAGTCATTGTCGTCGCTCTTATTTACATTGCGAAACGGAATCAGCATCAACCGCGGTTTCCCAGTTTTGACGTCGTCTATTTGCGGCGAATAGTCCGCAGGTGAAAATGTGTCGACTGGATCCGTATGCTGCTCATTTTTCGCGGCTGCAGATTTTTCGAGGGGGGTAATTTGATACAATGGAAAATCTCCCTCGATATTCTTCAATTGCGTATTGCCGATGCTATCGATGACGACCTGGATGCGTTTCACGATTTTCTCTTGCACGTTGCGCGAAATTAAAATACAGCCCGGTTCGCACAGAGCTTCCAGACGCGCTGCGACATTGACCCCATTGCCATAGACGTTATCGCCTTCAATGATCACGTCGTCTAAATGAATGCCGACCCGGAATTGCATTTGCGAATCTTCGCCAACATTGTCGTTTCGTTGATGGAGCATTTTTTGAAATTCGATGGCGGCGTTGACGGCATCTACTACACTGTTGAATTCCGCAATAACAGAGTCTCCAGCCGTGTGAAATATCCGGCCTCCATTCTCCTCAATGGTCGGGTCGATGATTTGACGGCATAGTTTTATGTTTTGCAGGGTCAATTCTTCATTCTGGTCCATCATCCGGCTGAACGCTACGCAATCGGTGGCCAGGACAACCGCGAGTTTTCTCGTTAATTTTTCCATAGTGCGCCCCGAAAGAGAGGTTGGCTCCGCAGTTGGGAAGATAACGTGATGAATAAGGGTACTAATTTAATCGCTCGTATGGCAAAATAATAGGCGGTCACTCTCGGCGTGTATTCTGATATGCTGCCAAATAAACGCCATTGCGCTCGCCGGCGATCTTGCGATGCGCGAGCGTCGTGAATCTTCTCGCTACAGTGGCTCCTCCGGAATATCGAGCCACGTGCGATTTTCATACGATTGCAAGACGCCGTCGGCGACGACCTGGGCGACCAGCCCATGGTGGAAGCTCGGCACGGCCTCGCGACCCTCGACAATGGCCGAGACGAATTCCCACACCAGATCGTAGCGAAATACCGTCGCCGGCTCGCCGTCGGCCGGGTTGCGCGGGCTGCCAGCCGGTGCGAGGAATTCGGCCGGCACGTCGACGGGTGCGATATCCTGGCCGGTGCGGCCCAGCAACAACTGATTGGGACGGTGCAGCTGGTAGACGGCGGATTGCTCCGAGCCGTTGATCTCGGCCCATTCGTGGCCAAATCCATTCAGCTCATACCCCTTGGCGAGCGTCGTGCCTTCCCAGACGCCTACGCCGCCGCCGGCAAATTCGCCCAGTATCGCCGACCAGTCGTCGACATCTGAGGGCGGGCACGCGTCGCCCTGCGGCGTTTTGTCGCGGGGTACGAACTGGCGCACCGCACCGCTTACTCTTTCGATCCGCCCCATCAAGTCTGCGGCGAAGTCGATGCGGTGAATGGTCATGTCAAACAGGTCGCCGGCCCCCGCCTTGTCGCGGTATTGCCGCCAGCCCCAGCTGGTCTCGGGCCAGTCGAGAAAGCGCTGGCTGCGAAAATGACGCAGCTCCCCCAGGGCGCCGCTTGTAGCCAGGTGCCGCAGATAGCGCATCGACGGGGCGAAGCGGTAGGTGAAGGCCGTCATGTGGACGACTTTGGCGTCGCGTGCCGCATGGTACATCGCCCGCACTTGGCCCGCATCGAGTCCAAGCGGCTTTTCGCACATGATGTGCTTGCCATGGGCCGCGGCGGCGAGCGCCATCTCGCGATGGGTGAAATTTGGCGTGGCGATGATCACCGCGTCGATGTCGGGATCTGNGCATATTTCGCTGTAGTCGGTCGTCGCCCGCTCGACGTCCCAATCCGACCGGCGCTGCTGCAACAGAGCTTCNCTGGCGTCGCAGATGGCNACCAGCTCGGCGCGGGGGTCGATGCGGATGCCGGGGACNTGATGATAGTCGCTTACCGCGCCGGCGCCTAGTATNGCGATGCGGATCGGGGGGGATTGTGCTGTCGGCAATGCCTGGTCCTTTCACAAAGGGTGTAGTAAGTGCAGTNTCAATAAAATAGAGTAGTTGCGCTGCTGTCGCGGTCAGTCGCGTACGGGCGCGGCCAGGTGGGCGAGGCAGTCGCCGGCGGCGACCCGGCCCGGATGCCGCTTGCACACCACCGTGCCCGTGCCGCGAAAGGCGACGGGCACCGGCGCTCGCGCCGGATGCTCGGGGAACAANACCTCGCCGCACAACTCGCCGGCNCGCACCTCGTCGCCGAGTGCGGTGGCCGGTGCGAACACGCCCGGCTCCGGCGCGTAGACATAGGCGTCGGAGCCGAAGATGTGGAGCACCTGCGGCGTCTCGAGCGCTGGCGGCAGGTCGCCGTGGACGCCCAGGGCGGCCAGCAGGCGATCGACGGCCTGCTGCACCAGNTGCACACCCGACGGCGACACACTGCCCATGCCGCCGTATTCGCCGCCGAGCGAGATCACGCCCTGCCGGATCGCGGCATCGGGCAGCCCGCCCTTGTTGATGCGGTTTTCAAACACCATGACATGCGGCACCCCCAGCAAGGACACCAGCTCGAGGCTGCGGCGCTTGTGCTCGGGGGAGGCGTCGGGGCCGAAGTGGGTNCTGGCGTGTGGGCGGTAGTCGAGAGAGGCACCGCCGCCGTGGATGTCGAGCACTACGTCTACGCGCGGTANCAGGTGGTGTTCGACATAGTCGGCGATTTTCCAGGTNGGTCCGCCGTCGGGGTTGCCGGGAAAGACGCGGTTGAGATTGCCGTCGTCGAGCGGGCTGACCCGCGTTGCCGCCAGCGCCGCGGGCAGATTGAGTGCCGGGATGATGATCAGGCNGCCGCGGATCTGCTCGGCCTGCAGCGTCTGGATCAAGCGCGTGAGGACCACCTGCCCCTCGTATTCGTCGCCGTGGTTGCCGGCGNTGAGCAGGACCTGCGGTCCGGGACCATTGCGCAGGACGGCGACGGGGATGGGTTGCACCCCGTAGGCGCTGCGGGTGACCGAATGCGGCACGTGCAGGGCACCTATTTGTTTGCCCTCGCGGTCGAAGTCGACGGTGGGGATGATCTGTGTCATGGGCGTGTGTATTTNCCTANAGCTGGGTCGCCAGCAAGGCNTTCTGGTNGTCGGTGAGTTGCGCCATCCATGGCTGCGGCGCTGGNGGAGCGGTCCACCTGGGCGCATAGCGAAANATAACGGCCCGGCGCGCGCCGGGNATCTGCCGCTTGGTGCTGCCGTGGGTGAGGCAGTCGACGAAGAGNAGGCANTCGCCGGCGCGCATCGTTATTTCGACCGCACNCTCGACGCCGTCCATATAGCCGCCCTGGCCCCCGGGCGGGCCGCCCGGCTGTGCTTTGCGTTTCCAGCCGCGGGCGCTGCGGGGGTCGGGGTTGCGGTATTCGGGATGCGGCAGATTGGCTTTGTGGCTGCCGGGCACAATGGAGGTATTGCCGCCCTGTGCGCCGCAGTCGTTGAGTGCCAGGATCATATTGATCATGCCGCAGCGAAATTCGTTGTTGTGGAAGCGGAACTGGGTCTCCTGCCGCCGCTGGTCGCCGCCCGAGTGCAGGCGCGAGCCCTGGCCGGGCCAGCGCAGAATGCAGCCGCCGCCATAAAAGGCGACGGGGTTTTCGCTGCCGATATAGCGCTCGAGATGCGATAGCCAGGCCGGGTGGTCGATCAGCCGCTGGAAGGGCTCGTGCTCCATGACATCGCCGTTTAAGCCCGAGCCGAAGCCGTGGCGCTCGGTGCCGAAGTCGGCGCCGGCGGCGATGGCGGCTTCGCGCTCGAGCGCCGCCCGCTCGGCTTCCTGTTGCGGCGACGGGCTGAGCTGGTCGACGATGGTATTGAGTGCATTCAATTCGGCTTGATCGAGCGCGTTCTCGATGACGATATAGCCGCGCAGGTCAAACAGATAGTCTTCCATTGCAGTTGGCATGATCGCAGTCTCGGGCTCCGCTTTGGGCTGGCGATCCGACCCGGTGGTGTGGTCGGCGCAGTGGCTGAGATGGGCAAGTATGGCCTCTGCGGCGGCATTGAGCAAGCGCCGATTGACCAGAGCGGGTATAAATCTTTATAATCCTCCGCTTGCATTCTTTCATCTGCAAAAGAGCGAGCAAAAAATGAAGATTGTCAACGCCGAGTGCATTGCGCTCGATATTCCATTCTACGCCGACCATGTGACGCGTCATATGCACCGCGCCAATACGCATTCGGAGCGCGTCCATGTATACCGCCTCGAGGCCGACAATGGCCTCGTCGGCTATGGCGACGGCACCGACGCACCCAACCCGGTGGAGGCGCTGGTGGGACAAGACCCGTGGCAGATCTACCGCCACGACAAGGTCGGGATGGGACCGCAGATTGCCTTGCTGGACTTAGTCGGCCGCGATGCCGGCGTGCCGATTCACCAGATCATCGGCGCCAAGCTGCGCGATCGCTGTCCGATCTCGTGGTGGGATATCGATATGCCGCCGGAGGATTGGGCCAAGGAGGCGCAAGAGTCGCTCAAGCGCGGGTACACCACCTTCAAAATGAAGGCACGGCCGTGGCGCGATATACACGAGCAGATCCGCACGGTCGGCGCAGAGGTGCCGGGCGATTATCGCTTCGACATCGATTTTAACGGTTTCCTGCTGACACCAGCCAATGCCGAGATCCACCTGCAGCAGCTCGACCAACACGTCAATGTCGGTATGTACGAGTCGCCGTTTTACCTGTGGCGGGATACCGATGGGGCCAGGGGGCTGCGCGAGCAGGTGCGCAAGCCCATCGTCGATCACTTCAACGAGCGGATCCTGCACAGCCGCGTCAGCGATGGCTTTGTCGTCGGCAGCACTTTGCAGGAGACGCTGCGCCAGGCCGCGCTGGCGAGCGAGTTCCGGGCACCGTTCTGGCTGCAGATGGTCGGCACGGGGATCACCACCGCCTATGCCGCTCACGTTGGCTCGGTGTTGCTGCATGCGCAGTTGCCGTCGATTACCTGTTTCGAACTGTTCGAATCGACGCTGCTTACTGGCGGTATCGAGGTGGTCGATGGCTATATGGATGTGCCGGATGGTCCAGGGCTCGGCGTCGAGATCGACGAGCGCGCGCTGGAGCAATACCGGGTAGAGGTGGGGTCGCCCTCGCCGAAAGAGCAATACCGGGCGCAGCAGCGGATTCTCGTCGTCTCCTGGCCGGGCGATGGCGACGGGCGTCGGGAATGGCGCTTTACCGACGAAAAAGTCTATCAGTTTGCCTTTTACAAAGGAAATTTGCCCGGTTTCCAGCAGGGGATCGATCTGGCAGTAATTGAAGATGATGGCAGCGATGCCTTTGCTCGCGAACACGCGGCAATCCTGGCGCGCGAGGATAATTTGCTGATGGACGAATTGCGCTGAAAGGAGGGATTAAATGGCAGCATATAATTGGGAAAAAAGAATCCTCGGCCGCACCGGCATTGAAGTGACGGTGCTGGGGATCGGCAGTGCCTGGCTGGGACATCAGGGCCAGGGCGAGTACGATTTTGACCAGGGCGTGGAGACTCTGATCGCCGGTTTGGAGACGGGGATCAATCTCGTCGATACCTCGGACAATTATATCGGCGGTGAGAGCGAAGGCGTGGTGGGGCGGGGTCTGGAACAGTGGTGGGCGCAGGGCAACAAGCGCGAAGATCTGATCTTGTCGACCAAGCTCTCGGTCTATGCCCACAATCCCGACGCTTTCAGCTACGACGGCGCGATGTTTGGCCTCGAGCAGAGCCTGAAGCGGTTGCGCACCGACTACCTGGATATTTTCCTGGTGCACGATCCGACCGATCTCACGCCGGTCCTGGCGGACCATGGCGCGCTGGCTGCGCTGCTCAAGGCCAAAGAAGAGGGCACGATTCGCGCGATCGGATTGGGGTGCCGGCCGCACGAATTCCACCGCACCTGCATCGAGACCGGGGCCTTTGATGTGAGTTTGACATTCCGCGATTACAACCTGATCGACACGACGGCGGAAAAGGGGATGCTGGAGACGGCCGCGGCACACAACGTGGGGGTGTTGAATGCCTCGATCAATGCCGCGCTGGACGGCCAGGATTCAGAGCGGACGCGGCAATTGACGGAGTGGTGTCAGGCGCGCGACCTCGAGCTAGCGACCCTAAATTTGCATTTCTGCCTTCGGGATAAGCGCTTTGCCTCGATATTGATCGGCTATTCGCGCCCGGTGCGGGTGGCGCAGAATATGGAGGCGCTCACTGCGGAGATCGACGAAGCGGTGTGGGCGGAGCTGGCGCGGGATTGGATGTGACCGAGATAGAGCCGTTGCCGCTTGACAGCCCCTTGCGACAACTGGATAATGCCTTCTCGCCGCCCCATTAGCCGGTCTTGCGACGGGGGGGCGGCAGATGGCGCTGAGCTCTGCTGTGGAGAAGGCCAAGCGCTTCGATACGAACGAGCGCCGGTTGGGCGTCGTCGTTTTTTTTAATAGACAGATTGTAGGAGAAAAAGATGGTATCAATAAAGCCATTAGGAAATACTGGAATCGAAACCACCAATCTCGGTGTCGGCGGCCATCTCGGTCTGCTCAACGACAGCGACGACCCCGCTCGGCGGCAGGATGAAGGTATTCGCACGGTGCAGCGGGCCGTCGAACGGGGCGTGCGCTATTTCGACACCTCGCCGATGTACGGCGCCGGCGAGGCCGAAAAGCATCTGGGCGCCGGTCTGGCGACGCTCGACGCGGAGGTGCGCGCTGGTCTGACCGTATCGACCAAGGTCGGC
Source organism: Gemmatimonadota bacterium (assembly GCA_002724215.1). Classification (GTDB taxonomy): domain Bacteria; phylum Latescibacterota; class UBA2968; order UBA8231; family UBA8231. The sequence goes on from PBOD01000044.1 coordinate 7,476, forward strand.
ACCCATCCCGATCGCCGGCATCACTACGGCGCCGACGACGTGCGCTGGTGCTACGACAATAGCCGCGAGATACTCGGGCCGATCGATATTGTCTTCGTCCACGATCCCCAGTCCGATGCCGATATGGACGTGATTATGGGGCCCGGCGGCGCGCTGGAGGTACTGGAAGGCCTGCGTGCCGATGGCGAGATCAGTGCTATCGGCCTGGGCAATCGCAACCACCGCTGGCAGCGCCAGATCATCGACAGCGGGCGCGCCGATATCATCCTGCCGTCGTATGATTACCATCCGATCCGGCAGTCGATGGCGCCGCTGCTCGATTACGCGGCGGCGGCTGGGGTCACGGTGGTCAATGGCTCGCCCTACCAGGCCGGGCTGCTGGCGGGGATTGATCTGGACGCGCTGCCGCGCCGCCAGGACGATGTCGACGTCGAGCGGGCGCGGCAGATCTATGCCTGGTGTGCAGAGCGCGGCGTCGAGGTTGGGGCCATGGCGGTGCAGTTTAGCATGCGGCAGCCGCTGATCGGTGCGACGCTGGTCGGGCCGCGCACTGTGGCGGAGCTGGAGGACAATATTCGCCATGCCACGGCGGAGATTGGCGATGATACCTGGGCGGCCTTCGAGGTTTTCTTGCGGGATCTGCAGCCGGCGCCGGCGACGGGTGGGGAAGTGCTGTAGCCTAAGCTGTCCATAGCGAATAGAGGTCGGCATTGCGCAGGCGGATGCGCAGCGAAAGCGGTTTGCCGATCCAGTTTTCGATACCGCCAGCGGGCCACCGCACCACGACATCCATATGATCGCCGTGGATCGGCTCTGATGGAATCGTCGCCTGTGGCTCGTCCCAGTGCCGAGTCAGGACGGGTTGTCCCTGTACATCGCAGAGCTGGACGGTCGCCTCGCCCTCGGCAGCGTCGATATTCAAGTGCAGCTCCGGGCCGTCCACTACGAAGGCGCGGGTGAGCAATTCGCCCTCTGCGCCGGCGGCGCGCAGTGACACGAAGCCGTCCCGTCTCCAGTTGGCCATGCCCATTCCAGCGAAGGGCTCTTGCCGCGAGCTGCCGCAGTAGTAGAAGCGGACCTCGTCGTCTGCGACAAAGAGCCCGGTCGCAGGTCGCACGGTATGGGAGCCCTCGTTGTCATCCCATGCGTCCTGCTGGGCCGGCTCGAGCATAGTCGCCCGCGCGGCTACTCGTGTCCAGTGGCGCCCGTCACGACTGGACGCCAGCTGCAGCGGCAAGCCTGCATCGCGCAAGGGGCGCTGATCTACTTCCAACAAACCGATATACAATCCTTCGTACAGATCTACCGGCATGCTGTTGATCTGCAATGACGCGGGGTCTTCGCAATCGGCGGCGAGGACCAACTCCGGCTCGCTCCAGTTGAGGAAATCGTCGCTTTCGATGCGCGAGACGCTGCGGCCGACCAGATAGGCGCTGTCGAGGTGGGTGCCGTCGTAGGTGGTGTCGCCGCGGGTAAAGCTGGTCCAGTTGAAGCGGCCGAAGGCGACATATTTACCGAGTCGGGGGTCGTAGAGAGGCGATTGGCCGGTATCCGAGTAGCAGGGCAGCACCCAGCCGGGATGTTTGCGCCAGTGGATGCCGTCAGCGCTGAAGGCCGCGCGCAGGCCAAAGTCGTCGTAGGGCTGGGAGAACACGACATTGCCGTCGTCGTCGATAAGCTGCGCGATGCGTTTGGCGGCGCCGCGGATATATTCGGTTTTGCCTGGGATTGGGCGCACGAAGTGCTGGTCCCAGACCAGTGCCTTGTAGCGGCGCTGTCCGTCGGGGTCGTGGGGGTCGTAGAGGATGCCGGCCTCGAAGCTCTGGCCGTCGTGCAGGTCGAGCAGGTTGGTCAGGAGTTGGTCTTGATAGGCTACGTCTGAGCGCAGTGGCCGGTGCCAGTGGACGCCGTCGTCGCTCTCGGCGTAGGCGGGCAACGTCGCATAGCCGACTTTGGTACTGCCGCCGACGGTGAGGTTAGGGTAGTGATCTGCCGCCGGCTGGGCGATGTAAAATAACTGGTAGCGTTTTCGCTGCGGATTATAGACGACGCAGCGGCCGTAGAGTTGGAAGCGCATGTGCTCCCAGGGGTGGGCCTTGGTCAGCAGGGGGTTGGCTGGATGGCGTTTGGCCGGATGGGCGCGTCGGGTCAGGCCGCGGATGTGGGCGATGTGGGCGTCGTCGAGAAATAGGCAGCGGTGCATTGGGGGTCAGTCTGCGAAGATGTCCGCCATGTGCCAGGCGTCGAGGGAGAGGAGTCGTGCGTCGCGTCCCTGCGCCTGGAGCGAAACGCCCGTGCTGTCTGCGCGCTCTGGGTAGGCGCGGACGGCGGCGCACTGTCGATTGTTGACGAAGACCTCGACGATGCTCTTGTCGATGAATACGCGCAATTCCAGGTGCTCGTTCGGGTCCAGGAGCACGGGGGCTACTTCTGGGGGACGCGAGCGCACGTCGGCAAGGGTCGATGAGCACGAGGTGTCGATGACGATCTGGCTGTGGGTGCCGGCGCCGTTGGGTGGGGTGCTCGACGGCGTGTCGGGCAGGACGGGCTTAATGCCGCGGTCGCGGTAGAAGGCGATGCGGGTGTATTCTTGTTTGTCGGGTGAGCGCAGGATGTCGAGCGCGACCATGGGGGCATTGGCGGTGTCGATGGTCAGGTGCAGCTCGATGGCGTTGCCGGCGATGTCTTCGAGGACGGTGTCTTGGTTGGCGGGTATTCTGCGGTCGGTTATTTGCACGTGATCGCAGCGGAGGGCTTCGATATGGCCGGCGGGCGTCATGGATAGGGTGCCGTCGGTTAGGGAAAGTCGCCGCGGTAGGCTCATGATCTGCTCGCCCTCCCAGCAGCCGAAGTGCTGGATTTCTCGGTGCGCGGCCGTCCAGTGCGGCGCCGGTAGGCCCCAGTTGACATTGAATAGCACGATTAGGCCGCCCTGGCCATCGGGGCAAGCCGAGGGCGCGTGGACGCCGCCGGGCCAGGCCGCGCCAAAATTGAACAGCCCAAAGTCCGTCGCCACGAGTTTGTCGCGCTCGGTGTCGTAGTCGCCGAGGATATAGCGGCCACCGCGCATATGGCTGAAGATCAGCAGCATGTACTGGTCGCCGATGGGCCAGAAATAGGGGCAGGCCCCGTCATCGCCATTGGGGGTGAAGAGATCGTCTTCGACGAAGGGGTGCATGTATTCCCAGTGCACGAGGTCGGGGGAGCGGAAGAGATAGTTGGCACAACGGGCGCGCCCGCCGGGGCCGGTCGCTTGGGTGCCGCCGGAGAGCGAGTAGTAGACGCCGTCCTTTTTCCAGATGCAGGGGTCGTAGACGCGGTAGGGTGCCGGCTCGGTCTCGGGCACGGGGATGATATCGGGTAACTTTGTCCAGTTGAGCAGCAGGGGGTCGCGACTGATGGCGGTGCTGTTGCCGTAGGGATGGCCGTAGTAGTGGGCGAGGACGCGGTCCCCATCGACCAAGGAGGCGCCAGACCAGCAGCCGTGCTCGGGGTGTGGGCAGAGGGCGTAGGGCAGGTCGTGCCAGTGGACGAGGTCGTCGCTGATGGCGTGGCCCCAGTGTGGGCGCGGGTCTTCGGGCGGGAAGGCCTGGTAGAACAAATGCCAGCGGTCTTGCCAGTAACACAGGCCGTTGGGGTCGTTGAGGCGACCGTGTGGATTGTAGAAGTGATAGTGGGGGCGGAAGGGATCGTCGGCGCGGGCAATGCGGGTGGTGCGGAATTGTTGTAATAAAGAGTTATCCTGTAGTTGCGCTTCCTGCTCGGCGAGGGTGTCGGCGAAGGTATATTGGGGGACGGCGGAAGTGTGGTCGGGCATATTTGATCCTCCTGGGTGTGTCGGCGCGGGTAATATAGGTAATGGGCAGGAGGCTAACTATCCAGGCTTGCAACGACCGGCATTCTTGCAGACTTTTGCGCCGGTAGTGCATCGGTAAACAGCGAATAAAGGGGATGTAAATGGACAAACTCAGCGTTGGCGTCATTGGCTGCGGCATGGTATCGGATTCGTATTTGAAAACGCTCCAGCGCTTTGACCACGTCGAATTCGGCGCCTGTGCCGACATGATGCCAGCGCGGGCGACGCAGACGGCTGCAGCATACGGCTTCAAGCGCGCATGCACGGTGGAGGAATTGCTGGCCGGTGACGACAGCGACCTGGTGCTCAACCTCACCATTCCGGCGGCGCACTGCGAGGTCAATCTGGCGATTCTGGATTCGGGTAAGCACGTGTACTCGGAGAAACCGCTGGGGATCCAGCTCCGCGAAGCCGAAAGGGTACTGGCCACGGCCGAGGCAAAGGGCCTCAGGGTGGGCTGCGCGCCGGATACTTTCCTCGCCGGCGGACACCAGCACTGCCGGCAGCTTGTCGAAGCGGGCAAGATTGGCCGGGGGCTGGCGGCTTTCGGTGCGGTGAGCGGGCACGGCCCCGACGCCTATCACGCCAATCCGCATTTCTTCTACGAGGAGGGGGCGGGACCGATGTTGGACCAGGGGGTGTATATCATCACGGCGCTATTGCCCTTGTTGGGGCGCGTCAAGACGGTGTCGGCGCGGGCGCAGATCGGGATTAGTGAGCGCACGGTGCTAACCGAGGAGCGCTTCGGCGAGAAGATCGACGTGCAGACGCCGACGCACTTGGTGTGCGCGCTGGAGTTTGCGGATGGGGGTATGGCGACCTTGCAGATCAGCTGGGAGATCTGGGCGACGAAGTTGCCCGATATGGAGATCTACGGCAGCGAGGGCACGATCCGCCTGCCGCACTGGAATAATTACCAGCCGGACTTCGATGTTTTTACGCGAGAAACCAAAAGCTGGGAGCATATTGAGACGCACCGGCCCTATGTCGGTGGGAGCTATCGCGGTCTGGGGCTGGCCGAGATGGCGGCGGCGATACTGACCGACAGCCCGCACCGGGCCTCTGGGGCGCGGGCCAACCACGTGCTGGACATCATGGAGGGGTTGGTGCGCTCGGCGCGGGAGGACCGGCCGGTTGAGATGACCACGCCCTATGAGAAGCCAGCGTTGTTTGCCGATTCGCTCGTCGAAGGGCAGATCGACCACCTGGTGGCTTAGGCTATGGCAAGAGCATCATCTTGCGGATCTGGCGGTGGGTGTCAAATGCCAGGGCGCTGAAGGAAACCCGGAGTAAACCGCAGGCGCAACCGCGCGGACAAGACCGCTTTATTCAATCGATCTTTATAAACGGCGACTTTTACCAGGAGATCAAATCCCATGCAAATTGACCAATTCAGCGTTGTTGAGCCGGGGCGGATTGAGGTGCAAAAGGCCGATTTAAACGAGAAGGTGCAGCCCTGGGAAGTGCTGGTGGAGACCGAGTATTCGATTGTCAGCGCCGGGACCGAGGGGGCGGGTTTTAGCGGCTTGGTCAAGCAGATGCCCTTCGGCGATGCGGGGCAGTACCCGCGCGGTACAGGCTACGGCAATCTGGGCACGGCGCTCGCGGTTGGCGATGCGGTGGAGGGGGTGGCTGCAGGCGACCGGGTGCTGTCTTTTTCCAGGCACGCGTCGGCGGTCAAGGCCGATGCGCGGCGGATGGTGATGCCGGTGGTCAGGGAAGCACCGGGCCAGCACATGGTTTTCGCGCGGATGGCCGGGGTCAGCATTGCCGCGCTGCGCTCGTCGAGTGTGCAGCCGGGCGACAAGGTGCTGGTGGTCGGCGGTGGGCTGGTGGGGAATTTCGCCTGCCAGTTGTTCCGATTGGCGGGGGCCGAGGTGATGCTGGCCGATCTGTCCGACCGGCGGTTGCAGCAGGCGCGGTCTTGCGGAGTCGAGCGCACGGTCAACTCGGGGCGCGAAGATCTCGAGGCGGCGGTCGGCGACTGGACCGACGGCGCCGGCGTGCGGATCGGGGTCGAGGCGATCGGGATCAGCGAGGTGGTGGCGCAGACCGTGATGTGTACGGCGCGCTATGGCGAGGTGATATTGCTCGGCAGTCCCCGTGCCCCCGCGACCTTCGATGTGACGCCGATGCTGCTGCGCATCCACCTCGAAGCGATCAAAATGATCGGGGCGCTGGAGTGGCGCTGGCCGCAGCACGCGACCGAGCGCACGCGGGATCTGGATGCCAACTACCGCCAGATCGCCGGGTGGATCGCCGCGGGCAAGCTAGTGGTCGAGCCGCTGTTGACGCATCTGGCGGCGCCGGCGGATTGCCAGCAAATGTACGATGGGTTGATGTCGCAGAAGGAGGAGTATCTGGGCGTGGTCTTCGACTGGTCCCGGTAGATGGCGCACTATCTAGCCATAGACGTCGGCTCGACGACGGTGACGGCGCTGGCGATCGACGTGGAGACGCGGGCGGTGGTCGGCGCGGCCAGCGCGGCCAATGCGGCGGAGACCACGGCGGCAGAGGACAAACGCCGGGGGCGCTCGGAATGGGATCTGGAGCGGATGGTGGGGCTGGCGGTGGACAATGCGGCCGGATTGATCGCGGATACGGGCGTTGTGCCGGCGGCGATCGGGGTGACGGGGCAGCAGCAGGGGCTGCAATTACTCGACGGCGAGGGGCGGGTGGTGGGGCCGTACATTTCGTGGCAGGACCAGCGGGCCAACGAGGCGCTGGCGGATGGGCGGAGCTATCTGGAGGCGATGGCTGAGCGGGGCGGTGCGGTGCCCGATGCGGGCGGTCTGCCGGCCTTTGCGGGGGTGGGGTGTCCATTGGTGTCGGGCTATACGGCGCCGATGCTGTACTGGCTGCAGGAGACCGGGCAATTGCCGGCGGGGGTAGTGGCGACGACGGCGCCGGAGTTTGCGGTGGCGCGACTGACGGACACGCGACCGCGCACCGATCCGACCGACGCGCTGGGGTGGGGTGTCTACGATGTGGCCGGGCACGACTGGTCGTACGATTTGATCGCCGCGCTGGGTTTGCCGCGGTCGCTGCTGGCCGAATTCGCGCCGTCGTGTACGGTCGCGGGCGGGGTGACCACGGCCATGGCAGAGCGGCTGGGGGTGCGGGCGGGGACGCCGGTGGCGGTGGCTTCGGGCGATCACCAGTGCAGTTTCGCCGGCTCGGTGGGCGATTATCGGCATATGGCGGCCGTCAATGTCGGCACCGGTGGCCAGACGTCGGTCTTCGTCGATGCCTTGATGCCGCGCGGCTGGCTCGACTTGCGGCCGCATATACAGTCGGGCTATCTGCTGGCGGGAGTGGGGGTGGTCGGCGGGCGGACCTTCAGGGTGCTGCGCGACTTTTTCGCGCAGGCGATTGGGCAAATCGCGGGCGTGACATGCGACCCGGAGCGGGTCTACGAGCAACTAGTGACGCTGGCAGCGGCGGTGCCGGCGGGGGCGGAGGGGGTGCGGGTGGATCCGCAATTTACCGGCTCGCGCACCGATCCGCAGGCGCGGGCGGCTTTCCGCGCACTGACGCCGGGCACATTCAGCGCCGGGCATATGGCCAGAGCGTTATTCGAGGCGATGGCGGAGCAATTGGCCGACGCGTATCGCACGGCGGTGGCCCTGGGCGCCGGGGCGCGCACGCAACTGGTGGGCTCGGGCAATGCTATCAAGCTGAATCCGGTGCTCAGAGAGTCGCTCNAGCGCGAATTTGGGCTGGCGCTGGCGCTGGGCGCGCACGATGAGGAGGCGGCGATCGGCGCGGCGCTGTGCGCGGCGGTGGCGGATGGTGCGTATGATTCGATTGCGGCGGCTAGTGCGGCGTTTGCGGGAGATTGACGCCGCCGTTAAAAGTCTNTTGTAGAGCTCAGTCGTCGCGCCTCAGTGATCCNCGCAGCCAATGCAGCACCCAAGGTCTGGTCTAGCTGGACGGCCCGTTCATAATGGTGAAGCGCGATGCTCGGATCGCCCAGCTGGCGCAGTGTGGCGTCACCGAGAAGTACGTGCACCTTAGGTTGCCTGTCGTCTTGTGCCAGCGATTGCCGCCANAGCGCTGCTGCTGCGGCGGTTTCGCCCCGCTTATGCACCGCTGTAGCCAGNCTGTTGAGGGCCTCCCGGTCCGGGTAAATGGCCACCGCCAACTGCAGTGCTTGCTCCGTATATGCCATCTGGCCTGCGCTGGAGAGTGCCTGGGCCGCGCGGCGGTAGGCGGCAGCCATTTGCCGCATCTGGTCACGGTTGTAGAGCAATCTGGATTCTGCGCCCTGTCGCAAGGCGGCAAGGGCCTGCTCGGCCAGGCCGAGCCGTACGAGCGAAAGAGCCGTCGCGCCCGGGACTAGGTGCATGGTTTTGATATTGAAGGTATGGGTCATGCGGCCGGTTGCTAGCTCCGGCCGATAGCGCGAGAAGGCTGCCGCCGCCGCAGGGTCGTNCCCCAGCCGCCGCTGGATATCGCCGGTGATAAAATGCCCCAGTTTGTCGTTGGGGTGGCGCGCTGCGGCCTCGCCAGCCAGGGCCAGCCCGCGGCGCAGATCNGCATTTTTGATGGCCGTCGCAACTGCCGCCAGCGCGCCATCCGGGCACCGCGGATCGCCGACAGCTTCCTCTTGCCAGCGGTCGAAGGCGCGGGCCGTAGCTGCCGGGTTTGTGCGGCGGAAAACGAGGACAGATGGATGGTCGTAGCCGAGGAAGGAGGGCTCGGCACCGTCGTCGGCAAAATGCACGCCCAGGATAGAGGGAAAGACTTTGAAGCGNCGGACTAGGTCCAGTCCGAGGACGCCATCGTAGAGTTTGTGGTAAAAGTCAGCCACGGCCGGGAAGAGTTCGGGCACGGCCCTGAACTGAGCCGCGCGATTTACGTCGACTAACACCAGATAGTCCATTTGCTCTACCCTCTGGCGGAGGAAGTCGATACGCTCGCCGCACAGACGGTAGGGGGCTCCGTAAAACAGCCAGGGAATATTGAGCCATACGGGTTGGTGATGAGCCCGACTGACCAAATTGTACATAGGGAAGGCACCGGTTTCGAGGCCGATGCGGCTGTTGTGGGGCAGGTGGTCGGCCAGCCAGCGTCCCGCCTGGATGCGGCTATCCTCTACCGTGTAGACTTTGGTGAAGGCCAGGCCGTAGAAGACCGTATATACGGCTAACAGCGCCGTCAGTGATACGCCCGATACGCGGTGTAAAAGGCGGTCCTTGCGGCATAGCCACACCATNAGGGCCGCTGCGAAAAGTGCAAGCAGTGGCAGCAAGGGNACCATGTGGCGCACAGCCTTGACCGGCAGTGCGCCCACCGGCAGAAAATACAGCGTGCACCACAGCAATANCAGGTTCCAGTCCCAGCGTCGGCGCCACAGCGCAAAGCCGCTTCCTGCGAGCAATGCCAGCGTCAGCGGCCAGCCGGCCACNGGTGGCCATAGTTTGAACCAGTGATCCCAGTATGGTACAGTATGCACGTCTATCAGCGTCCATGGTTGCAATATTTCGCCGCGAGCGAAGAGCAAGGCCGCGGCGAANTCGCCCCGGCCTTGGGCCTTGAGAAGCAGCGCGAAGTCGGTGAGGACGAATGGGTGTAACGCCAAAAACAGCGCAAGAGCCAGCCCCCCCGCGAGCCACAGATCTACAGCCAACAGCCGCGATCGCCAGTTTTCGTTGCGCGCCTGCCACAATTGGCCGGCGATTAGAACTACGCCCAGAGCAAAACCATTGAAGCGCACTGCCGCGGTGGCACCCACAAGGAGTCCGGCGGCGATGTACCAGCGTCGTTGGCGTGTCGTTAGCGCGTTCAGCACGGCCAATAGCGCCGCCAGGCTAAACGCGGCGAAGAGCCCATCGACGATAAAGAAATGCGCCTGCTGCACCGCGCCGGGCGCGACGGCCGTCAGCAAAGTTGCGAGCAGAGCGGTTGGCCGGTCGAAGTAGCGCCGACCCAGGCGCCAGGCCAGCCACAGGGTCCAGCAGCAGAAGGTCACCGTCAGCAACCGCGCTGTGATGTAGGTTCGGCGTCGATCTGCAGGGAGGTTCAGGTCGAGCGATTCCCAGTCTAGGACCCAGGACGCGGCTTCTAGCACTGCGCGCAGCATATAGACCGGCAGCATGCCGTAGGAGGTATAGGCCGGTACAAGCCAGTTCAATTCGCCGACTGATGCCTCAACGAGCGTGTTTTCGTCTGGATGAAAATGGTAAAATTCGGACGCGACTCCCGAGTTTCGCCGTTCGGGCAACACGAAATCGCTGGATCCCCGATCGAGCCCGGCCAAGCGAAGCCATACGCCCAGTGCCAGGACCGCCAGGAGCAACAAAGTATGGCGCTCAATTGTCGCGGTCACTGGCATGGGGGTTGCACCTTCGGACTGCTCATTCGAATAACTCTCCGTCGAAAATCGGCAATCGCGTCGGGTCGAAAGGGGCCAGGTCTACGCTGCTGGCCCTGCCCGTGACGATCAGTTCGGCCAGGGCCTCGCCGGTGGCCGGACCGTTGAGCATACCCCAGACGCTGTGGCCGGTGGCGACATAGGCGCCTTCTACGCCGGGGACTTTGCCGATGATCGGGATGCCGTCGCGGGTGATCGGGCGGTAGCAGGCCTGGGTGGCGAGGACTTCTGCGGCGGCAAGCTCGGGGGCGACGGCGGCGGTCAGTTCGCGCAGGCGGCTGGTGGCGCCGTCGTCTTCGACTACGGCAGCCGGGTCGAGCGGCAGCGGCGATTCGCTAGATAGACCGCAGACATAGGTGGTGCCGTCGGTGCGCGGCATGACCTCGGGGGTGGCGATGGCGCCGTCGGCGGTTTCCAATTCGACAAAGAGCGCGCACGGCTCGGACGGCTGGTAGCGAAAGACCAGGCTGTGGCCCTTGAGTCCGTAGACGGCGGGTAGTGGCAGCCACTGGCAGGCTAGGATCGACCAGGGGCCCAATGCGATGACCAGGGCGTCGGTTGCGAGAGTAGTGCCGTCGATGCGGACGCCGGTGGCCCGCTGGCCGTCGGCGGAAAGGTCGATGCCATCGACGGTGCCGGCGACGAGTCGGGCGCCGTTTTGTTGCGCGGCCGCCATCAAGCCCTGCGTGAATTGGGCCGGATTGACCTGGGCGGTGGTTTCTTCACACCCGATCCGGTCGTGGACCACGGCGTCGGCGGCGAGCCAGCCGGGGGCTTGCCTGCGGGTGTAGCGGCTGGAGTCGCGTTTTTGGCTGGCGGCGACGGCGAGGGTGTCGAGCCGGCGATAGCCCCAGTCGCTAGCGATGGTTTGGGCCAGCTCGGCGTGGAGGTCAAAGCTGCGTTGGGCCAGCGCGTCGACGGGGGTGCCGCGGCACCAGTCGCGGGCGATAAAACCGCCCGATTTGCCCGAGGCGGCGTTGGCGACCCCGGTGCGCTCCACGACAGTGATATCCACGTTGCGCAGGCTGAGAAAATAGGCGGTGCAAGCGCCGATGACGCCGCCGCCGCAGATGATGACTTGCATGGGTCCTGGGCTCGGGTGGCGAGGCTGCTAGCCGCCGCCGGCAGGCATTTGGCGCGGGCGGGGGGCAAAGCGGGAATGAACGAGACATTGCCGATGGCAAACGGAATCCCTTTACTTGCAGCGAGCTTAATCTACGCGGGAATAGCAAGGGCCGAAAGAGACGACGATATGATCGAAAAGAGCGCTGTCCTCCATCCAGAAGTAAATGCCGCCGACCATTTCGACGCGCAATCGAAGACGTGCGGAATTGCGGAGGCTATTGCCGCATTGCCGGCAAGCGGTGGCCGGGTGCGGCTACCGGCGGGCACCTACTTGTTGCGCGATTCGGTGTATGTGCCGAGCCGGGTCAGCCTGGTCGGCGATGGGCCGGCGACGGTGCTGGCGATCCGGCCCTTGCAGGTGGCAACGCTGGCGCAAAATGTGCGCAAGGGGCAGCGGGTGTTCGAGTGCAGGGGCAAGCCGCGGTTGCAGGTCGGTGACGGCATAGGGGTCAAAGACGATCGTCGCGGCGGGTGGCACGGGACACATGGGGTGGTGCAGAAGATCGAGGGAAAAAGGGTGTGGCTGGATGGGCCTTTTTACATGGGATTAGCGACGGCGGATCATGCGCGGGCGGTCAATCTATTTCCGGCGATTTACGCGCTGGACGAGGAGGATGTAGAGATCCGCGACCTGACGCTGCAGGGGCCGGATAACTACCGCGGCGAGTGGTGGGATTTTACCTATGCGGCTATGCACCTGGTCGAATGTCGCAGGGTGCGGATTCTCAATTGCACGGTCAAGAACTGGCCCAGTGATGGTATCGGGGTCCAGCGCGGCAGCGATGTGCAGGTGGCCCAATGCCAGGCGCACAGCTGTCGCGGGCACGGCTTTCATCCGGGGACCGGACTGGCGCGCAGCGTGTGGTCGCACAATATCGGCTATAAAAACGGTGTCGACGGCTTTTTTTTCTGTGCGCGGGTGCATCACTCCACGTGCAGCGACAGCGCGTTTTCCGAGAATGGGCGGCACGGCATCGGCGGTGTGGCCGAGGGCGGCGACCACCACAATATCGTCGATGGCAATGTGTGCGCGCACAACGGCCAGTGTGGCATCGACGCCAGTCGCGGCACGGAGCAAGTGATTACGGGGAATGTGCTACTGGGCAATTCGCGCGGCGAACCCGGGCGCTTTCCAGGTATTCGGCTGCGCGATCTGACGCATGCGATCGTGCAGGGCAATCGCTGTACTGACGATGGGGCGCGGGTGACGCAGACGGGCGGGATTATCGAGAGCGGAGCGAGCGATTACAATCTGATCAGCGGAAATCTGTGCGCGGGGATGGCGGAGGCAGTCGTGGTGTGCGGGCGGCACAGCCGGGCGGAGGGCAATCTCGTGTAGTTGCGGCCAATCCTCCCTGGACCCCTGGATGGAACGGCGCGGCGTTTTGTCGTAGAATATGGCCATTCCCATCCAGCAAAGGAGCCAAGCGATGACCGTGCGCAACCTCAGCCCACAGCAGATGTTTATCGATCTGGTCGCAGATCACGTCCCCGAATATCGCTTTACGGGCCGCAGCAAAAAGCAGTTCCAGACCTGGAAACGCCAGGCTTTTCCCAAAGTAATGGCCACGCTGGGCGATTTTCCCGACAAGGTCCCCGCCCGGCCCGAACTCCTCGCCGAATGGGAGGAAAAGGGCCTGCGCCGCCAGCGCTGGATTATCGATGTGCAGCAGCATATCGCGGCGACCTTGCTGGTCAATTATCCCTCTGATATGAAGCGCGGCGAGCAGCGGCCGGCGATTCTTTGTTGCCACGGCCACGGTCCGCATGGCAAGGAGCCGGTGATGGGCAACGATACGAGCAAGGCGCTGCGCGATGATATTGTGGCGCATACCTACAACTACGGCCAGGTCATGGCGCAGCAGGGCTTTGTCACCTATGCCATCGATTGGATAGGTTTTGGCGAGCGCAATGACAGCCAGAAGCCCAATCATCGCCAGATGGCTGGTCGCGATTGGTGCAATCTGTATTATTTGCACGCGACCATGCTGGGGATGACGTCGATTTCGATCAATGTAGCGCACGGGATGGCGGCGACCGATGCGGTGAGTGCGCTGCCGGGCGTCGATGGGTCGCGGCTGGGGGTGATGGGTTTGAGCGGAGGCGGGACCATGACCTTGTGGATGGCGCTGTGCGACAAGCGCTTCAAGGCGGCAGAGATCATATGTTATAGCGATCTATGGGCGGCGTTTGGGATTCGCGACCTCAATTACTGCGGGATGCAGGTGGCGCCGGGGTTGTTCAAACTGATGGATTTGCCCGATGTACAGGGCTTGATTGCACCGCGGCCACTGCTTATTGATATCGGGGCGCACGACACGTGCTTCAAGGTCGATACGGCGATGGGGTGTTACAGGCAGGTGGAAAAGATCTACGAGGCGGCGGGCGCGGCTGACAAACTCGAACTCGACTTGCACCCGGGCGCGCACGGTTGGGGCGGGAATCGGTCGGAAGCGTTTTTCAAACAGCATCTCAAGTTTTAAAGGACGCGTTATGCAGGTGACGGATAGGCATCTCGAGCAGTATCGCGACGAGGGTTATTGCCTCGTAGAGGGTTTGATCCCGGCGGATTTGATGGCGGATGTGTGGCGGCGGGTGGAGGAGGTTGTCGCCGCGTTGCCCGCTTGGGCGGAGCGGCACTTTCAGGTGCTGGATCCCGAGCGCTATACCGCGGCGGCCGGCGGCGCGATACCGGCTGGAATACAGCGGCCGGCGACGCAGGAGGAGGTATTTCGGGCGGTGGCGGAGCACGCCAACCTGGCCGAGGCGATGGCGCGGTTGCTGGGCGGGCCGGTAAGGCTCTTTACCGACCAGGTGGGGGTCAAATACGGGGCGATTGTCGAGGAGCAGGGTGGGCGCAGTTATTTCCACCAGGATTCGTTCTACTGGCATATCGATCCAGCGTTGGGTTGCAATTGCTGGATTCCGATGATGGATGTGGCGGCGGATGCGATCGCGCTGGCGGTGATGCCGGGTAGTCAGCGCGGGTGGCAGCTGATCGAGCACGAGTCTTATTACGACAATCCGCCGATGGGGCACGTGAAGGATGGGGAGGGCTTTGTTCCGTTTAAGCGGCATCGGGTGCCGTTGGCGGAGGTCGATTATGCAGAGGAGGTGTTGGTGCCGATGCGGGCGGGGGATGGGTTGTTTTTTACGAATTATACCTGGCATCGGAGTGAGCCTAATCGGACGGGGGAGAGTATGGGATTTTATGCGATTGCTTATCAGGTCGAAGGGGCAAAGGGCTGAAAGTGGACGGGCAAACGAAGGGCATCCCTTTTGCGGGTTTGCCGTTTTGCGGTTTGAAAGGATGAAGGAGTATTATGGCGCATTTATATGATGAGATTGGGGTCACCAGGGTGATTAATGCTTCGGGAAGCATGACCTATTTGGGTGGGTCGTTGATGGCAGAAGAGGTGTTGGAGAAGATGCGGGAGGCGGCCGGGGCGTTTGTGGTGATGGAGGAATTGATGGATTGGGCGGGTCGGGAGATTGCGGCGCTGACCGGGGCGGAGGCGGGGATGGTGACCAGTGGCTCGGCGGGGGGGATTTTGTTGGGGTGTGCGGCGTGTATGACCGGGGCGGATCGGGGGCGGATGCGGGCGTTGCCGCATGTAGAGGGGAAGAATGAATTTGTGATGCAGAAGCAGCATCGGATCGGGTTTGATCATGCGGTGGGTGTCGCGGGCGGGCGGATCGTCGAGGTCGGGCGTGCAGAGGCGACGACGGCGGCGGATATCGAGGCGGCGATTGGGGAGAATACGGCGGGGGTGCTGCACGTAGTGCTGGATCCGCAGCCGACGGTGGGGCTGGAGGAGGTGGCGGAAATTGCGCATGGCAAGGGCGTGCCGGTGATGGTCGATGCGGCAGCGGAGGTACCGCCGGTGGACAATTTGAACGCTTTTCTGCGCGCGGGTGGGGATCTGGTGATTTTTAGCGGGGGGAAGGATATCGCCGGGCCGAATGACTCGGGGATTTTGTGTGGCAGAGCAGATCTGATTGCGGCGGCCAGGGCGCAGGCCTTTCCCAACGGGCCGCTCGGCCGGCCGCTGAAGGTGAGCAAGGAGCAGATCGTGGGGCTGGTCTTTGCGCTTAAGCGGTTTGTGGGGTTGGATGAAGGGGCGCGGATGGCGCGGTGGCAGCGGATGGCGGCGGCGATGTGCGCAGGGTTGGAGGGTATTGATGGCGTCGAAGTAGGAATCGACTTTCCGACCTATGGGGCGCGGCCGCTGGTGATTCCGCGGGCGCGGTTGCAGGTCGATGAGGAGGTGCTGGGGAAGACGGTGGCGGAAATCGAGGCGGAGCTAGAAAAGGGCACGCCGGCGGTTGCGGTGTTGCCGCAGCCGGGGACGATCTGGCTCAATCCGCAGCATCTGGAAGATGGGGAAGAGGACATCGTGGTTGAGCGAGTAGGCGAAGTACTGAAAGCATAACGAGGAGAATTGGCATGGAAAATCTCAAGCAGAAGATTCGCAGCGGCGCGACGGTGGTGGGTTTTGGCGCGCGCTATAGCTTTGCGCCGGACGATTTCAAGAAAGTGGCCGAGCAGGGCATCTACGACTTCGCCTTTACTGACAGTCAGCACTCGCCCTATAGTGAGGACCGGCTGGTGCGGTTGGCGGCGATGGCGGCAGACTGCGGTTTGCCGTTGCACTTTCGCATTAAACACACGCGCAACACCCACTTAATTGGCAACCATCTGGATCTGGGGCCGTCGGGGATAGAGGTGCCGCAGGTCGAGACGGTAGCCACGGTGGAGGAGGCGGTGGCCAACTTCTACTATTTGCCGCGCGGGGTGCGCAGCCACGGCGGCTCGCATCGGATTGGTGACCCGAGTATCGGGCCGCAGGAGTATGCGGACTGGTGGAATGATTACGGTGTGCTGTGGATACAGCTCGAATCAGTGGCGGCGGTGACCAGTGCCTTTAATCTGGCCAAGCCGGGGGTGGATTGTCTGTCGTTTGGGCCGGCCGATTTGCAAATGGATATCGACCATGGGGGGCATCCTGTGTTGCAGACGGTGGACGACTGTGTGGCGCACGCGGTCGGAGAATTGGAGGGCACCGAGACGGCGGTGTGCTTTCGCAGTGGCGACCCGGAGCATCGGCAGCGCTACCTCGATATGGGGGTCAGGGTGATTCTGGAGAATGCCAAGATCTGATCCGGGTCAGATCTCGGCGTAGATCTCGAGCATATTGCCCTCGGGGTCGGCGAAGTAGACGGTGCGGTGGCCGCGGGGTTGGTCGGTGGGCGGCTCGAGGATTTCGACGCTCTTGGCGACGAGTTGCTCGTAGCAGCGGGCGACCTCGTCGGGCGCGACGAGGAAGGCGAGTTGGACACCGGGGAGCTCGCTTCGGGTGCCCTGGCCGTCGTAGCCGCGGGTGCGCTGGCGCAGCGAGAGCTTGACTGCCCCGGCCTGGAAGGTGAGTCCGGTGGCGGATTCGGAGGCGATGGGGAAGTCGAAGAGGTCGCGGTAGAAGGCTTTCATGCGGTCGAGGTCTTCGCAGAGCACGATCGCGTAGTCGAGCTGGCGCACGGCGCTGAGCATGGGCGGTCTCCGATAGGGGTGGACGGATAAGTTGTGCAGGGTCCCTATGTGCTGTCAATCGGGGGAGTAGATCATGAGAAAGCGTCGCACGATATATCACAACGACGCCCGCCACAATTATCTGTGGCTCTTCGAGCCGCCGATAAGCATGGAGCAGGCGTGGACGCCGGTTGACGAGGTGGCTGGCACCGCGGTCGATACGCTGAGCTATTGCGTCGAGCGCGGCGACGGCGCGTTTTGGCCCACTAAGGTCGGCGTGCGTTTTGGCGCCGATATGCAGCCCTTCACCAGTCAGATTACCTGGCGGGCCTGGGAGTGCATGCAGAGTTTGCTCGACCGCGGGCTCGATCCGCTGCAGGTGGTTATCGACCGCGCGCACGACAAGGGGCTGGACTTTATCGCCGACTTGCGGCTCTCGACCTATGGTGGCATGGACCCGGCGCACAAGATCGGCGAGGGCGGGCGGGGCTGGGGCCACGAGGCAGTGCGGGAGCATCAGTACGCGGTGGTCGATGAACTGGCGCGCGACTATCCACTCGACGGTTTCGAGCTGGATTACACGGCAGCCTTCGACACCAGCAATCGATTTTACTTTCGCACCGAGGATCTGGCAGCAGGTACGGCGATGATGACCGATTGGGTGCGGCGGGTCGCTGAGCGGGTGCGCGGCCAGATGCCGCTCGGCGCCCGGATCTACCCGACGGAGGCGGCCAATCTCGATCAGGGGCTCGATGTGCGCACGTGGCTCGAAGAGGGTCTACTCGATTTTGTAATTCCGGTGCTGTACAACTATACCGAGCTCGATCCCAATATGCCGTTTCGCTGGGTCGTCGAGCCGGCCAACCAGGCCGAGGCCTCGGTCTATGGCTTTCTCCAGCACTATGTGCGCAGCGAATTGACCGGGGCGGCGCAAAAAGAATACCCCAGGGCAGAGATGTTTCGCGCGGCGGCGGCCAATTACTGGGATTGGGGCGTCGATGGGTTGTGTACCTATATGCTGGATTGGCCACTGGGGACGGAGGAGCGGGCGATGTTGAGCGAGTGGGGGGATCCGGAGCAGATTGCGGGGTGCGATAAGCACTATGTTTGCGCGCGGCGCTCAGAGGCGGCGGTTGCGCTCGACTACGCGCACCCACTGCCCTGCGCATTAGCGGTAGGCGCAGCAGGATGTGATGTGCCCTTTTATCTCGCCGACGATCTGGTGGCGATGGCCGACCGTCTGGCCGGGGTCCGGCTGCGGCTCTACTGCAGCAATATCGTCTCGGCCGACCGGCTTGCGGTCTCGCTCAACGGCTGCTCGCTGGCGGCTGAGGTCTGTCGCCGGGTCCGCAAGAGCGAGCGCGACGGGTTTCCGCATTCGGGTCCACGCAATTTCTGGCTCGACTTTCAGCTGGAGCAAATTCGTCCGGTAAAAGGGGACAATGTACTCGGCGTGGCACTGGAGGGCCGGCCCGCGGGGCTTGGGGGCAGCGTGGTACTGCAAGAGGTCGAACTCATCATCGAATACAGCGACTATCCGCCGGGACTACAAAAATGAAACGCATAGCAGAAGCCGATCTCCACGCTTGGGCCACTGGGGCGCTGGTCTGTGTCGGGGTGCCCGATGCAGACGCGGCGCATATCGCGCGCTGTCTGGTCGATGTCGATTTGCGCGGCGTCAAGAGTCACGGCACGCGACAGCTGCGGCGCTACGTCGGTGAATTTCGCGACGGGCGGGTCAATCCGACGCCGCAGATCCGCACCTTGCGCGAGGGCGACAATATCATTCGCCTCGACGGTGACGGCGGCGCGGGTTATCTGGTGGCGACCCAGGCGGTGGATACGGCGTGTGCCAAAGCCAAAGCCGAGGGGTTGGCGCTGGCGTCGACGTGTAACCATGGGCATGTGGGCAGCGCCGGGATCTACGCACGGCGGGCGCTCGAGCACGGACTGATCTCGTGGGGGATGGCCGGCGGGGCGGGCTGGACCAAGACGGAAGATCCGCAGGCGACGGTGTGGAATGCGATGCAGGCGCCGCCGCTGTGCTTTGGAGTGCCAGCCGACGACGGGGGGCCGCCGCTGGTGCTGGATATGAACGCCAACCAATTCAAGCACGGGACGGATCCAGAAGAGGCGTTGGCCGCCGGGTACGGCCGCTCGGTATTTGGGAGTCTGGGGATGCGTTTTGTATCGACGCTGGTGGCGGGGGCGTTGTCGGGGACGTTGGAGGAAGGCGTGGAGCGCCGTTTTGAGGCGGCGACGCGGGGTTTCTTCTTCGTGGTGATCGATCCGGATCTGGTCGGAGACGGGGCGGCTTGGCGCGCGCGGGTGCGCGAGATTATCGACGAGAGCTTGACCCTGCCGCCGATGCGGGGCACGGAGCAAGCGGCGCTGCCGGGGACGCTGGAGTGGCAGCGCGAGCGCGAGCGCAAGGAGACGGGGATTCCGCTGCCCGCCGACCACCGCGAAATGCTGGATGCGATCGCCGCAGATCTGGGCATCGGGCCGCCGGCGTGGCGGGATTGACGGAGGCATTAGATGGCTTATGCGCTGAGTGAACGGGAGATCGCCGACTACCAGCAGGACGGGCACCTGGTGGTGCGTGGGGTGTTGTCGCGGGGGGAGACGCGCACATTGCGGGAGGTGGTCAGCCAGCGCACGGAGCAATACGCATGACGATGCGGGGGCGTCTCGTGCTGTGGGTCTTTTGCGCGATGGCGTCTGCGGCGGCGGCGGAGATCTCCTACGAGTTGACCAAGATCGACGAGGGCACTGCCTGGGTCAGCTCGTATTGGGGCTATAACGCGCCAAAACTGATCTACGATGGCGACCGCTATTTTACCGTGGGTTTGTGGGGTGCAGAGCAGGCGACGGCAACCGGCGCGCTATACGCATTGCGCGACGGGCAGTGGCACAAGGGTTATACCTGGGAGGGATTGAACTATCAGCCGGGTATGCTGCTGCTCGACAGCGCGCAAAGGCCAATCCTCATTTATCCGCGCCAGGGCGCAGGTCCGGTGATTTTGCGCTCGCGCCAGCGGGGGGCGATCTCCGACTTCGACGCGATTGCGACGCCGGCATGGCTCGACAAAGCCGGCTACATCGGCGCGGGCATATACGACGACAGGATCGTCCTCGGCTATATCGGCGACCCGGCGACGTACAGTTTCAATATCGCCGTGCTCGACCTCAAAACTATGGTGTGGCAGGGACCGTTTCTGCTGGCGCGGGCCCAGCGCGAGGTCGAGCCCTGGACCACCTGGCTGTATCCGATCATCTTGCCCGATGCCGACGGTTTCCACCTGACGGTGAGCAACCAGCCCGCAGCGGCGGCGAGTTACAACGCCATTCTCTATATGTACCTGCCCTATGACCGGCTCGCCGATCCGCCGGTGCCCGAGGTGGTGGCCCGCGTCGAGCCGTGGGGTGGCAATATGGCCTTTGGCGAGGCGATGTGGCGGGCGCAAGACGGGAGCATGTATGTCACGGGGCAGTACAAGCCGGAGGGAGGCGAGAATCGGTTGCACGTATACCGGCGCGATCCGCAGACGGCCCAGTGGCACGCACAGTCGCTGAGCCCTGCACAAGTGGCGGCGGTTTTCGAAGACCGCGGGGGTGGGTTGTGGTTGACGAGTACCTACTGGGATGCCTTGCGGCTCTACCGGGGCGCGGATTGGCAGGTGGAGGAACTCGCGGATTTTGCAGAGTACGGCCTGGTGTCGAGTTTCTTTCTGCACGGCATCCATCCCGGCAGCGGCAGCGTGATGCCGGCGGCGCCGGTGGCGGTATTCAGCGCGGGTGCCCATCCGCAATACCAGTTGTGGTTTGCGCGATTTACGGCAGCGCCGGGTCAGACGGCAGTGGCGGCGGTGGCGGCGCCAACTGGCTATGCGCTGGATCAGAATTTCCCCAATCCCTTCAATGGCGCTACGGCGATCCGCTACGCGTTGCCGGCGGCGGGCGAAGTCGATCTGGCGGTGTTCAATCTGCTCGGGCACCGGGTGGCGCGGCTGGACACGGGCTACCAGGCGGCGGGGGCGCACGAGGCGGCGTGGGATGGGCTCGATGAAGAAGGGCAGTCGCTGGCGGCGGGGGTCTATTTTTATCGGCTGCGCTACCGCGATCAGTTAACGGTGCGCAAACTGGTGCTTTTGCCCTGAGGAGCAGTGATGTCGCGTAATACTTTTGCCCTGTGGGCCTTTGGCGATGCCCACGTCGGAACTGACCTGGCGCGGGGACGGGAGAGCCTGAGCGAATCGCTGCGCACTGCGGAGCGAGGCGGGGATGCGGGCGGTCCGCCCTTTGCCTGGGATATTGCGATTGATATCGGCGATATGTCGGGCGGGCAGGACGTGCCCGACGACGAGGAGGGAGCCGAGGTCGTGCGGCAAATGGCAGCGCTGGAGGAGCATCGCCGCGAGGATATCTACCCTATTTGCGGCAACCACGATCGCAGCGGGCTCGACGAAGAGCCGGCCTGGTGGTGGCGCAAGTGGGTCGATCCGACCGGAGCGCACGCGGAGTTTTCCGGGGTGGACGCGACCCAGCGGCCTTATGCGATCGAGGGGACCTGGGAGCGCTACTGCTTTGAGGTTGGC
Organism: Gemmatimonadota bacterium; assembly: GCA_002724215.1. Taxonomy (GTDB): domain Bacteria; phylum Latescibacterota; class UBA2968; order UBA8231; family UBA8231. Next base: position 28,958 of record PBOD01000044.1, read on the forward strand.
AATATCTTATTCCTGCTGATGTCGGATATCAACGAGCCGTCGCAGCGCATGGGCCGCGGTGAATTGGGCGGCAACCCGGCCGGGGTGGTCGCGCGGGAGACCTTCGACTGGTGGTGCGCGATGGTCGCCGCTCATCCAGATCATATCATCGTCTCGGCGCACCACTATATGCTCAAGGAGACGACGGTGGCTTCGGGCGATTGGGAGGGGATGAAGAAAGACGCGGCGGGCCAGTGGCAGAGCAACTATCACGGCTACAAGCCGCAGGGCGCGCCGGTGGGGGCATCGTATCTGTATTTTGTGGGCAGCGTGCCCGATTCGAGGGCATTTGAGCATTTTCTCGAAGCACACCCCGGAGCGGTTGATTTGTGGCTCGGGGGCCATACGCACACCCATCCCGACGATACCTACGGCGGCAAGTCGCATATTGAAACGAAGTGGGGCGGCACCCACTTTATCAATGTCGCCTGCCTCAGCCGCTATCACGGACCGCACAATGTGCCTAAAAGTCGGCTGCTGACCTTTGTCGAAGGCAGCGACGAGGTGCGGGTGCAGTGCTATATGCACACCGATGAGTTTATGCCGCAGGGGTGGTACGGGGCGGCGGAGCGCGTGCTCAAGCTGACCCGGCCGTTCCGCTGGACGGCGCCGCGGTAGGTGGCTCGTCCCTATGGCTTCTGCTCCTGCTCGGGGAAGGGCGCGCGCAAGTCGTAGCGCCCTTCTTCGAGTACGGGCAGGGTGCCGTCGGCGACCATCATATCGAGCGGGCATTCCCGCGTGGTCAGCGGCATATTGACGACATTTTTGATCCGCAACGACTCGAAGATCGCCATCATGATCTCGAGCGTGTAGCGCGCCTGCACCGCGTTGCCGCGGTGGTCGTCGGCGCGGCCCTCGACCCAGTCGATTAGCTCCTGGTACTGGTCGGTGAGCACCGGCGCGGGATCGATTTCGCGCCAGCCGGCCTGGCCGTCCTGCTGCAGCCGTATTCTGCCCTCCTCGCCGAGGGCGATTTTGCCCTCGCTGCCGGTGACCTCGGGCCAGGCGACGCGCGGGTCGGGCAGGTCGCCTTCGTAGATGCCGCGCGCGCCGCCCGCAAAGCACACCAATCCCATGCACAGATCCTCGCAGATGCTGCGCCGCTCCCAGCGGTCGGTGGTGCGGCTGGCCTGGCCGATGACCCACAGGGGCTCGGGGTCGCCGAGATAATAGCGCCAGCTGTCGATGGCGTGGGTGGCGGTGTTGAGCAGGCCGGCGTTGGGCTTGGCGATATGGCTGACAATGCGCGGCTCGCCGATGGCACCCGAGGCGACGAGACGGCGGATCTCGTTGGCTTGCGGGGTGAAACGGCGCTGGTGGCCGATGGCGAGTTTGACGCCGTGCTGGTTGCAGGCGGCGATCATATCGTCGGCATTGCCGAGATTGTCGGCGATGGGCTTTTCGCCGAGGATAGCTTTGACGCCGGCCGCGGCGGCGGCAATGGTCGGCGCCGCCCGCGCGCCCTGCCAGGTGGGGATGCTGACGATATCGAGCGCTTCACTGGCCAGCATTTGATCGTAGTCGGTGTAGGTGGCCGGGACTTCGCACTCTGCGGCGAGGCGTCCGACGGCTTCCGCCGAGATGTCCATGGCGGCGACGACTGTGGTGTCGTCGCGCTGCTGCCAGTGCTGGGCGTGGCTGCGGCCCATGCCGCCGCAGCCGATGATGCCTATGCGATAGGTCATGATGGATCTCCTTATTTAAACGCCGGGCCCGGCACCGACTCGATCTCGATGGGCTCGGCGTCGCCATCGTATTCGATCTTGAGTGGTGCGAGCATGGCTCGCGTCTGCGGCGCTGCCGCTGTGAAATGGCTGTTGTGGCCTTCTGCTGCGACGATGGTGGCGCGGGTGCGCTCGGGCAGGTTTGTGAAATCGGGATAGTACCACATGGTCAGCACCGTGCGGCGCTCGGCCGACTGATTGGCGTGTGAGGCGTGTAGCAGATTGCCGTAGCCGATAACGAGGTCGCCGGCTTTGACGGGCACGTCGATTTCGTCATCGACCCGCGAGAAGCCGGGGTCGTCGGGGTTTTCGTAGGCGGCTAGCTCTTTGGTATGGCGCGGCGAGATCCGGTCGTGCAGGGGGTGCCGCTTGCGGTGCGAGCCGGGCACCACGCGCAGGCAGCCGTTTTGCGGCGTGGTGTCGGTTAGGTAATACATCAAAAAGACCTGGATCGGCTGGGTGGTGTAGCTGACGGGGTCGTTCCAGAAGCGGCCGTCCTCGTGCCAGAACAGGGGTGGGCTGTGCGGCGGTTTGCTGATGATGCGGCCGTGGCCGAATTTGGGCTGGTCGAAGCCGAGTCGGTCCAGCACGGACAGCATATTGGGGTGAGCGACTAGCTCGGCCATGGCCGGGTGGTCGCAGGTCATAGCCCAGTCGATCAGCACCATGCTGCCGGTGGTCTTGTGCTGGGCGAAGTGCTCGGGGTCCTGCTGGGCGAGGATATGGTCGCCCAGCGCGTTGAGGCGGTCTACGAGATCCTGATGGAGGACATTTGCGGCGATGTAGTAGCCGTCGCGTTCGAAGCGGGCGCGGTGGGGGTTATCCATGGGCTCTCTCCTGCCAGTGGTTGCGATTCGAATAGATGCGGCTGGCGAGGTTGTCACTGTGCTGAAAATTCGTGCAAACTGCCAGGGCTCGGTGCGCAAGCGCAGGTCGTCCTCTGCGGCGCCGGCAAGCGTCTTTGCGTGTACGTCTGCACTAGGCCAGCAAACGACCGGCCAGGGCCTCGATGCCCGCGAAATTCTCGTCGACCAGCAACTGGCCATAGCCGGTGTGTTGGCCGAGTTGTTGCCAGGCGGCCCACGCCGAGTCGGTGCGCCAGCCCCTGACCTGGGCCGAGACTAGGGCGCGCTCGGCGGCGACAAAAGCTGCGAGCTTGTCGCCGTTCCAACTGGGCATCGCGCTGGCCAAGCGCGCCAGGCGGTCGGTAATCAGATCGGCGTAGCGCTGGCCGAGCGCTGGCGAGGCGCCGTTTTTGATGCGGTCGTCCGCGCCGTAGTCGGGGTCGTTGTCGATGCGGTCGATGGCGACTAGATCGGGATGTAGGTGCCACAGCAGCGAGGTCTCGCCGATGCCGGCGTGGTCGCCGAGATAGCCGATGTCGTGGGCGAGCCAGTACTCGGGGGTGCCGAGGACGGGGATTTGCAGCCGCTCGGCCATGCGCGCGGCGGTTTCGCGCACCACGATCTGCTGGTTGTGGCCGTAGTGGCCGGTGAGCACGATGATCGCTTTGAAGCCGAGGCGGTGAATTTCTGCGCAGAGTTTTTCGAGCCAGGGCCGGAGCAGATGGTTGTCCCAGTCGTGCTCGCCTTCGATCTTGATCGTCGCCGGCTTATTCAAGCCGCCCATGCCGCCGTAGAGCGAAGGGTGGACGATGCCGCCGCTTTTTTCAGCGGCGCGCACGCAGAGGGCGTGGGCTTTCAAAGAGTCGAGGCCGAGGGCGTCGTGCTCGCCGTGCCATTCGACGGTGCCCAGCGGGAGATAACAGACGGGTAGTCGCGCGAAGGCGGCGCGAAATTCCTCGGGCAGCATCAATTCCCATTGGATGGTGCTTTTCTGCAGCGTCATGGCGTGACCTCCTGGGCTGGAATTAAGGCAATGGGGTGCAGTGCTGGCAAGGGGCGCCGTTGCTTGCGACGATCGGNGGNGTTTTACAGTTTTAGCGCCAGAGAGGCTCTTGAGCAAGCGGGGCCTTTAGGCCCGCGCGCGTTGGGCGGGTGCCACGGAGGTCGGTTGTCCCAAAGTAGAGGNGAGGATAAATNACCATGCGGATTGCGACGATCGACGATGTGCGGCAGGCGCAGGAGGAGATGGCCCGGCACATTTCGCCGGCGCCACTGATGCGCTCGTACGCGCTCGAAAAAGAACTGGGACTGGCACAAGGGCGCCGGGTGTGGCTCAAGGACTACGGCTGGACCCCGGTCGGCTCGTTCAAATTGATGGGCGCGCTCAACTGGATGGCGAATCATCTCGAGGAGATCGGCGCGCGGCCGGTGGCGGCGCATTCGTCGGGTAATTTCGCCTCGGGGATATCGTATGCGGGGATGCGTTACGGCAAGCGGGTAATTGTCGTGATGCCCGAGAGNGCGCCGCAGGTGAAATTNGAGTTGACGCGGTCTTTTGGGGCGGAGANTTTAACCTACGATATCAGCACCGACCACCAGACCGGCCAACGCGACAAACTGACCAAACAGATCGCCGAGGAAGAGGGNGCGGTGCAGGCGTCTCCCTACGACGATCCGTTTGTGATCGCCGGCAATGGCGTGGGCGGGCTGGAGATTGTCGAGGCACTGCGGGCTGAGGATCGCGAGGTGTCGCACTTTCTGTGCCAGGTCAGCGGTGGCGGGCTGATGGCGGGGCATGCGCTGGCGGTGGCCGACGGCTTGCCCGAGGCCGAGATCGTCGGGATCGAGCCGGAGGGAGCGGCGGATTTTTGCCAGTCACTGGACAAAGGGAAGATCGTGCGGCTAGAGCAGCCGGCGAGTATTTGCGACGGGTTGTGCTCGTACGATGTGGGCGCGCACAACTGGCCGATTTTGCGCGATTGTGTGACAAGGGCGGTAGCGGTGCCCGACAGCGCGACGATTGCGGCGCTGCGCTGGCTCTATCAGCGCCACGGCCTGCGCTGCGAACCGTCGGGAGCCATTGCGGTGGCGGCGGCGCTGACGGGCAAGGTGGCACTCGACGGGACGGGCGATGTGGTGATCGTGGTCAGCGGGCGCAATGTCGATGAGGCGAATTTCAGCGCATGGATTGGAGAGGAATAAAATGGCGCGTTTTGATACCATGAAAGGAATTTTCGGGCTGTTGCCGACGCCGTACCGGGAAGATTTGGAGATCCACACCGAAGATTTGCGGAAGGTCGCCAATTTTTGCTGCGAGAGCGGCCAGCACGGCATCGTCTGGCCGGTGATGGTCGGCGAGTTCTGGTTTCTGGGCGAAGAGGAGCGCATTGCGGGGCTGGATGNGGTACTGGCGGAGGTCAATGGGCGACTGCCGGTGGTCTTTGGCTGCTCGGGAATTTCGATACCGCAGGTGGTGCTCTATGCCCGGGCGGCGCAAAAGGCCGGCGTCGATTCNATTATCGCCATGGCGCCGCAGCGCACCGACCAGGCCGGGGCCATCGCTATGTACCGGCGCATGGCCGAGGTCTTTGACGGGCCGATCATGGTGCAGAATGCCGACAATTACGCGCCATTGACCGGCGAGGAAGTAGCGGCGCTGGTCGACGAGATCCCGCAGATCGAATACGTCAAGGAGGAGCGGCAGCCGGGGCCCAAGCACATTGCCGAAGTCGCCGGCCTNGTCAGCNACCAGGTCAAGTGCATCTTCGGCGGTGCCGGCGGGAAGTTTTTGCCCGATGAATTGCGCCGCGGCGCGCTGGGCAATATGCCGGCCTGCGAACTGGCCGATGTGTTGACCAAGATCACCGAGCTGTGGTGGGACGGCAGAGCAGAGGACGCGCGGGCGATGCACCGGCGCTTGTTGCCGCTGATCAATCTCGAAAACCATCCCTTTATGCGCTATATCCTCAAGCGCCGGGGGGTGTTTAGCACGCTGGTGGAAAGGGCGCCGGCGGGTAAATTAGCCCTCGACGAGGGCGATCGGCGCGAGATCGACACCCTGTTGCAGACGGTGGCGGGGGATATCGACTCGTTTCCGATTTTGCCCGCAGATTAGGAGCTCTGCCCGTGCCACGCTTCCCGTNTTCGCACGATCACATAGGCGATGAGCGCGAGTAAAAAGCACCAGTAGCCTACTTTGTACGCGGGCGAGCGGGATCGGGTTGCAGCGGTTTAGCGCCGGACGGGCGCAGCGGCTCTGGGCCACAATTTTCCGGGTTTGTGCCGGGGCTGTAGGATGCAGGTCAAACGATGGAGGTAGCGCTATGAAAGTTGCGGTATTTGGCGCTGCGGGCTGGGTCGGCCGGGCGGTACTGGCCAATTTCAAGGACCGGCATGCAGTGCGCGCGTTTGATATCAATGAGGGGGCGTGGGATAAGTACCGGGCGCTGGATGGCGAGTGGGCGGGGGAGAAGTTGTATGGGGATATGGCGGATTTTGAGGCGGTCGATGCGGCGATTGAGGGGTGCGAGGGGGTGGTGCATCTGGCGGCGTATTTNGGCTATGAGAATCCGCCCGAACCGGATACGCGGCCCTGGTTGATCAATGTGAAGGGCCTGTGGAATGTGCTCGAGTCTTCGCGGCGGCACGGTGTAAGGAGAGTGGTGCACATGGGTTCGTGCATGGTGCAGCATCCGCANGGTCATTTTTTCAGCTCTGAGGTGCGCAGCCCGGAAGGGACGCCCTACGGGATCTCCAAACGGCTGCAGGAGGAGATGTGTCGGCAGTTTCACGACGCGTTCGGCTCGCGGATTATCGTGTTTCGACCGTGTGGTATTGTCGATAGTCGGTTGAAGACCAATCGGGACGGGAGTCCGGCGGGCGATCCGAGCGGAGTGGGGTGGGTTTGTCGGCACGATTTGGCAGAGGGGTGTCATCTGGCGCTGGAGAATGAGCGTGTGGCGTTTGAGGTGATGCATGTGGCGGGGAATGTGGAGGCGGAGAAGTATTGCAANGTGCGGATTTCCAAGGAGGTGTTGGGGTTGGAGTANAANGGGCAGTTGTAGNAGCGGTGTGNTGATGNAGAAGATGGNCGGAATGGCGCNGAGGAGGTCCTGCGTCATTCCGCGGCTCGTTAGCGCCTCGCGGTAAAGTAGGGAGCAGAAGGATGAAAGTGGTCCAGGATCCTGCCGCTATCGGCTTTTCGGCCGAGGCGATGGCAGGGGCATGCGGAATCATTCAGGATGCGGTGGAGCGGGATGATGTGCTGGGGGCTGCATTGCAGGTGTCGCGGCATGGGGTGGCGTTGCCGGTGGCTTGTTTTGGGAAAAGGACGCTGGAAGGAGCGCCGATCGAGGAAGACACCATCTTTCTCATCGCCTCGATTAGCAAGCCGATCGTCTGTGCGGCGGTACTGCACATGGTCGAGCAGGGGCGGGTCTGTTTGGACGATCGGGTAGTTCAATACGTGCCGGAATTTGGCGCCAAGGGCAAAGAAGAGGTGACGCTACGGCACCTGCTGACCCATACTTCGGGGTTGCCGGATATGATTCCAGAAAATCACGCATATCGGGCGGCGCACAGGCCGTTGGGGGATTTTGTCGCGCGGGTGTGCGAGTTGGCGTTGAACTTTCAGCCGGGGACGCGGGTGTCGTATCAGAGTATGGGGATTGCGATGCTGGGGGCGATTGTCGAGCGGTTGGCGGGGCGGGCGTTGCCGGAGGTGATGGATCAGGTGTTGTTCGCGCCGTTGGCGTTGCTAGATACCTCGCTGGGGCGGCAGGAAGACCGGCGCGAGCGGGAGGCAGAGATTCGGTTGCCGCAGATGAGTGATGCGGGGGGGCCGGATTCGGATTGGCACTGGAATTCAGATTACTGGCGCAACTTTGCCGCGCCTTGGGGTGGGATGCTGACGACGGCGGGGGAGTTGACAATGCTGTGCCGGGTATTTTTGGAAGGGGGCGAGGTCGACGGGACAAGGGTTTTGAGCCGGGCAGCGGTTGCGGCGATGACGCGGGACCAGACAGCGGCGATGGCGGATCTGCCCGCCGGGGAAAAGTTGCGGCAGTGCTGGGGGCTGGGGTGGAAGATAGGGGGCGGGGATCTGGTGTCGCGGCGGGCGTTCGGGCACGGTGGGGCGACGGGGACCGAGGTGTGGGCCGACCCGGAGAGCGGGGTGACGTGCGTATTGCTGACCAATGATCCGGGGGGGGCCGGGGCGCTGCGGCCGCGGGTGGGCAATGCGGTGGCGGCGGCGGTGTTGTAACCGGTCGCGGGAGGTGCGGTCGAGGTCGCGCTGGAGATCGCAAGCTCACTCCGATCGCGCGAGCCGTTTGCAGCGTGGTCGTTACATAAAGTAGGACGTATCCCCGACAGAGGCTTCGGCCTCTGCCTTGGTCATTATCCACTCGCGGTCGACCCAATGCCGGAGCAGGGGTTTGACCTGTGCGGGCAGCGAATCGAAGATTGCTCCCTTGAGATAGGGCCAGTGGCCGGCGGGCGTGTGGCCGGCTGCGGCCTGGAGCCGGTGTTCGACGGAGTGGGGCCGGCGGGCGTGGCAGTTGAGCCACCAGGGACCGTAGTTTACACCCCAGAACACCCGCCGCGACGAACTGCGGTTGACACCGCCGTCGTGCCAGAGCCGGCCGTCGAAGACCAATACGCTGCCGGCGGGGGCTTCGACGGTAAATTCGGTCGGGCGCGCTCTTTTGAGCGCGGGGTCGCCGTTGGGGTTGTGGCGGGATTTGTGCGTGCCCGGTGCGACGACGGTGGCCCCGTTTGCGCGGGTGAAATCGGTGAGCATCCAGAAGGTGGTTATGTTGATCACCACGTCGGGCAGTGGGCCCCCGATATGCGAGGCGCCCGATTGGCCCCAGGGCCAGTCGACGTGCAAGCCGCCCGGGGCGCGCGGCGCGGCGCCGGGGTTGGGGTCGCGGAGGTTGCCGCTATTGGCGATGATGCGGGCGCCTTCGCCATGGATGGCGCGCACGACTTCGACGATGCGCTCGTCGGCCAGATGTGGGGCCAGGCTCTGGTCGTGGTTGAGGAAATTGCTGCCATAGACTGGGCCCTGGTCGAGGGTGTCTTCGGTGCTCTGGCAAATGCGCGCGGCCTCGGCGGGGCTGAGCACGCCCTCTTCGACGTAGAAGCCTTCGAGCTCGAGGGCCAGCAGTTTTTCCGCGAGATTCATCCGCGTCCTCCCGCGGGTGCCGGACCAAAGCCGATCGGGCCGGAAAAACCCGCCATCTCGGTGCCTAGCCGCACGAAGCCCTCTGCGTATTCGCAGCCCTGCATCCACGCCGTCGATTGTGCTTCCAACGCCCGATAGCGCGCCAGCCAGCCGTAGCGCTCGCCGAGGCCCGGCTGGGCTGCAAAGCAGTCGAGGGCCTGGCACTTGCGTTCGTAACTGGCGGTGATATCGACAAAGAGCGAGGGAATATAGCGGGCGACCGGGGCGGTGCCGAGAGTGGTTTCGTAGAATACGACCTCGGGCGCGGGGCAGGGCGGCAGGTCTGCTTCGCCCGCGAGCCCGGGGCGAAAGCAGTAGCGGCTGGCCCAGATCACCGCGTCGGTGGCCTCGCAGTGGTCGGGATGGAGGATGTCGTCTTTCCAGTGACTCATCACCAGGTCGGGCTGGTGCTGGCGGAAAAGATCGAGGACCTGCTGGCGGCGCTCGGGGCCGATGAGCAGGGGGCAGTCGCCGAAGTCGAGGCATTCGGCGCTGGCGCCGAGGATTGCGGCGGCGGCCTGTATTTCCGCAGCGCGGATTTGTTTGATCTCTGCTACCGACGGCGCTGGGTCGCGCGCCCACAGGGCGGGGGATTCGCAGAGCTCGCCATAGGAGAAGTCGACGATGTGAACGCTGCTGCCAACGTCGACGAAGCGGGCGATGGTGCCGCCGGCGCGCGAGCAGAAGTCGGCGGCGTGGGCGCTGAAGATGAGGACGCGGCGGTTGGGACGAATGAGATCGCTCATGGTGATTTTGGGCCTTTCTTAGCGGCTAGGATTTCGGCCAGGCGCAACAGCGATATGATCTCGACTCACTGGATTGTTTGGTCGTAGAGGTGGCCGAAGTCACGGTGATCACCGGAGCCGGGGACCTGGAGTCGCACGGGTTTTCCTTTCGGACCTGGCGGGGTATCTTTACGCCTGCAATCGCATAAAATGGAAAATATCAGGGTGGGCGTCCACCGGATTACGGAGGAAGGAATGGACCCGACACAGAAGCAATTGCTCTGCGACGACGCGCTGGTGGCCGACAAGCGCGGTTTTGAATTGATGCTCAACCCGGCGCTGCGCGCAGAAACGCCCGCTTTGCAGCCGGAAATGCCGTGGGAGCAGGCGAGTGTGAGCTGGCCGAGCGTGGTCTGCAACGAGGGCGGTGAGCACCAGATGTGGTACCGCGCCGATCCGGGCGATGGCAACGGCTCGTTGCTGTGCTATGCAACTTCGCGCGACGGCATTTCCTGGGAACGACCCGAACTCGGCGTGGTCGAATTTCAGGGGAATAAGGACAACAATATCGTTGCCCGGCACCTGCAGGGCGGGGTATTTGTGGATTCGCACGATGCGCCCGAGCGCCGCTACAAGTTTATCGGCGAGGGCCAGACCGAGTGGGGCATCACCAGCTACTACGGCGGCGGGGCGCGCTTTCGCTATTTCAAGGAAGACCTGCCGACGTGGAATTATCTCGGGGTGGTCGGCGCTCACTCGCCCGACGGGATTCGCTGGACCGAATACGACGAGCCGGTCATGCCCTGGTACACGGATACGCAGAACGTGGCGTTTTGGGATGATAGATTGCAGCGCTACGTGGCCTATGTGCGCTGGAACGAGCATTTGCGAGTTGAGGATGGCAAGCAGGTCGGCTCGTTCGATTACCGGGCGATCGGGCGGGCGGAGGCGAAGGATTTCAGCGCGTTTCCGGCGCCGGTCAAGGTGCACGAACCGGATTTCAGCCGGGTCGAGGAGGAGGATCAGGCCGGCGGCGGGCTCTACAATACGGGCGCTATGAAATACCCGTATGCCGAAAATGTCTATTTGATTTTTCCCTCGGCCTATCACCACACCAGCGACACGCTGGATGTGCATCTGGCGACGAGCCGCGACGGCGTGGACTTCACGCGGTGGTACGAGCCCTTCGCACGGCTGGGCACTGCCGGGCGATTCGACGCGCGGGGCCTGTATGTGGGGCCGGGCATGATCGCGGCCGGAGACGAGGTCTACAGCTATTATGCAGGCGTGCCGCGCAGCCACGACGATGTCGAAACGCAGGCGCCCGGCGCGATCGGACGGTTGCGGATGCGCCGCGATGGCTTTGTCGCGCAGGATGCCGGCGCCGAGGAGGGGCGGCTGACGACGGTGCCGTTTCAGATGCCGGGGGGCCGGCTCGAGGTTGATATGGACGCCAGTGCGCGGGGTTGGCTGCAGGTCGAGATCCTCGACGCGACGGGCCACGCGCTGTGGGGTTATGCCCGTGCCGAGAGCGATCGGCTGATGTTCAACGACCTGGCGCAGACGGCGAGCTGGCGCGGTGAGCCGGACCTGTCGGCATTGCGGGGACGCAAGGTCCGGCTGCGCTTCAGCGGGCAATTCGCCCGGCTCTACGGCTTTCGGTTCAGCGGCGCCTAGTCGCCGTCGTAGCCCTGCTCGGACCAGATTTTTTTGGCCAGCTTCTTCGCGTCATCCGATGGCTCGATTGTGCCGAGGATGCTGCTGGGGGGCTGGCCTTCTTTTGCCCGCTCCGGATCGGGCGACCAATCGTCGTTTTCGTATTGGCGGCGCACCGCCTCGTCGCGGAAGTCGGGCACAGCGACCGGCGCTGAGTCGTTGAGCGCCGAGCGCCAGGCCTGGATGCCGGCGATGCTCATGTCGATGCCGCGGTAGACGTCGAGATAGGGCGGCTCGCCGCTGCGGATTGCTTCGGCGAAGTGGTAACTGGTGAAGAAGTCGCCGCCGCCGTGGCCGGCGCGGGTGGCGTCGTGGTGATGATTGGGGAAATCGGGCGTGTAGACGGTTTCGACTGGTTCGCCCGGGTTTTTTTCCCACGGCTCGCGCCACACCCGCAGGCGCTGCTTGTCGCCGTGGCGGGCGTTTTCCATCAGGCCTTTATTGCCGTGGATGCGCACGTAGTTGCCGTGGCCGCGCAGCGCGCCGTGCAGTGATTTGAGCACCGCGTCGTTGTCCATGCGACAGACGATCATCGCGGCGGTGTCGGCCCGGCCCATGTGCAGGATTTTGCTGGGGTCTGAGTCGTCGTAGGGCACGACGAAGCCATTGACCTTGACCGGTCGAGTATCGGTGATGTACATCACCGGGGCGATCGAATGGGTGCAGTAATAGGTAGCGGGGATCCAGTTGCGCCAGTGGTTGCGACCGCAGCTGCGCCCGAGTTGGACTTCGGGCGGGTCGGGGTGCACATACTCGCCCTCGCCGCATTTGAATTCGCCGATCAGGCCCTGTTGATAGAGGCGCTTCATTTCCTGATTGAAGACCATGTAGGGGTAGTTTTCGGCGAACATGTAGATCTTGCCGCTCTTTTCCACCGCCCGCGCCAGCGCCACGCCTTCCCCCAGCGTATGGCAGGCGGCGGTTTCGCTCATCACGTGTTTGTCGGCTTGTAGTGCCTTGATGGCAAAGGGGGCGTGCTGGTGGAAGTAGTTGGCGAGGACGACTGCGTCCATGTCGTGGGCGAGGAATTCGTCGTAGTCGAGATAGGCGGCTACGCCGAGGGCGTTGGCCTCTTTGGCCAGGCGCTCGCCCCAGGTGTCGCACAGCGCGACCAATTCCATGCCGGTGGCGGTAGCGCCGCCGATGAAGGAGCGACCGCGACCAACGCCGACGACGCCGACGCGGATGGGCTTTGTGGCCATTGCTCAGACCTCGGCTTGTTGGCCGGTGATATCGCCGATGCGGCCGCTGATGGCGTCGGCTAGAGCCTCGAGACAGCCAGGGGCCAGCGAGGAGGGCTCTTCCTGGTAGAGGCCCTGGCCGTAGCGGTCGCGGGGCAGCAGATAGGCGACCTGGGTGTTGCCGGAGATCGGCGTGATCAGCAGTGTCAGGCCGGGGAAGCGACGGCGCAATTCGTCGCCGAGCCAACTGTAGGGCTCGGCACTGGTGGTGATCCACACCGCGTCGCCGAGGTGGTAGACGCTGTAGTCGAAAGCGAAAGTGGGTCCGTCGGGCAGTTTGGCGATGCGCGCGAGCCAGCGGCGGCAGCGCTCGGCGCGGGCGCCGGCATCACGGGCGGCGACGGCGTCGCCGCGGGCATCGGCATCGGCGCGCGCGGTGGTGAATTGCTCCAGCTGCGCTTGCAGCTCTTCGGCGCCGGGCAGGTCGATGAGGTCGAGGTCGATGGTGAAGACATCGCCGGCGAATACGGCGGTTGCGGCATTGCGCGCGTCGTCGTGCGGCTGCCAGGCCCAGGTGCCGATGGTGGCGCCGGAGACCACCGGGCCAGCGTAGGCGAAGTCGGCGCTGGGTGCGCCCATGCCGTAGAGGGCGGAGAGCGCGGCGTGGCCGAGCTGGCGCCCATTGCGGTCGGCTATGGCGGTGTCGCCGACAAAGCCGTCGGTGGGGCCGAGGTCGCCGCAGGGGGCCTGAAAGTAGCAGCAGGGGGCGTGCTGGTCGCGCTCGACGGTTTCGCGCAGGGCGCCGACGAAGTCGGGGCTGAGCAGGGTGTTGTCCCAGGCCAGGGTGGTGGGATGGCAGGCATAGTTGACGAGGATCAGGCGGGTGGCGCCGGCTGGGTCGCTGACGCGGCCGACGACGACGGTGTTGGCGACGGGCTGGTCGGGATTGTAGCCGGTGCAGTAGATCGCATTGGCATCGTCCCAGTAGTCGCGATTGGCGGCCATATCACAGCGGCCGCTGGCGTAGGTGATGGTGGCGTCGGCCAGGTTGGCGACCGCGGCAGCGGCAGTGGCAGCGCTCTGGGCGTAGAGGTCTTCGAGATAGGGGTCGATCAGTTCGCCGCCGGGCAGCTCGCGGCGGTTGGGCTCATATAAGCCGGCCGCGTGCGAATGCGAGTGGGTGATGATGACACGGGCCGGATCGACCCCGGTGGCCTCGGCGACGGGGGCAATGAGCTGGTCGTGCTGGTCGTTGCTGAGGAGGACGAAGTCGATCTGGATGCGGACCAGGCGCTGGGTGGCATCGCCGCCCAGCGGCTCGAGGACGACGATATCGACCTGTAGTGGGCGGTGGACACCAGTCGCCGCGTCGTGGCGGGCGGCGCCCCACATGCGGTGGTAGATGCCGACCGGCGGGGTGATGTCGCGGCGGGCGTGGCCGAGCTGGAGCCGAGATGTCGGGGTTTTTACGTGGGTTGTAGACATGGCGATTGTGGGGTTGGAAGGTGAAGGGGGCTGGGGCGGATAATTACGTTTTTGTGGCGGTGGGCGGCAAGCCCGTTGTGTGTGGCAATATCCGACGTCGCTCGGCGGCACGGGTGGTTCGGCGCGGTTCAGTCGAAGGTCAGCAGGCCGAAAAGGTCGGGGCGGTGGGTGAAGCCGTAGGTGGGCAGCCACTGGCAGTGCTCGGCGGCCAGGCCGATCCGCGCCCGCACCAGGTTGAAGCCCCAGACATCTCCGGGCTGGATTTCGAGTCCGTCCATGCTCGCGACGGCTATGGCTTTTTCGACGGTCCAGTAGGTCGGCTCGATGCGGGCGGCGACGTCCATCTCGCCGTCCCAACCGGGCGCGTCGTCGCGCGAGGGGCTGTCCTTTTGCAGGTCGAAGGTGGCGCCGGCGGCGTTGGCGACCAACTGGTAAAAACTGCGCTGGTCCATATTGGTATCGAAGAACAGCTCGATGCAGTCGTCGCGCCAGACAGGGCTGTCGTGGGCGCGATATTCGATGCTGAGGCCCTGGGTGCTCTCTTCGTGATTCACGACGCCGAAGTAGATCTGGTTGTCGCGATAGCCGATAAAAGCTTCGGTGCGGCTGTCGGTCGGAATGGGCCGCATCAAGGTGGCGCTCTTGTAGAACTGGTCGATCTTAAGCGCTTCGGACCACACCGGGTCTGAGAGGTCGCCGTCGATGGCGGGTGCGCGGCTCAGGCGCGGTATGCGCAGCAAGAGACCGTGTGCTTCGAGCAAGTCGAGGCCCTTTTGCTGCTGGCCGTTGAGGTAGTAGAGCTTGCCCAGTCGCAAGAGCAGGCCGATGCTGTCGGGTTTGAGGTCGAGGGCCTGCAGCAGACTTTGTTCGGCGCTGCCGATGTCGGCTTTGAGGATGTGTTGTTGCGCCGCCATCACATAGCGCACCGCAAAGCGCTCGAGGAATTCGCCGGCCTGCTGGCGCAGCGAGTCGTGGCTGGCTGCGGCGTACACGTCGCGGGTGATGTGCGCAAAGCGCTCGTGGTCTTCGGGGGTGAGGTTGCCGCCGCCCTGCACGGCGAAATTGCCCGCCGATTGTTCCCAGGCCACATCCCAGCCGTCGAGTGCTTCCATCGCGCGCAGGAGTTCGAGTTGGGTCTCCTCGTTGGTCTCGGCTTCGAGGCGGTCGAGGATTTCGGGGATGAGGTCGGGCTTGCCCATTTCGCGCAGGCCCCAGGCGACGGCCCGGCGCACCCGGGCTTCGGGGTCGTCGAGGTGGTCGAGCAGCGGGCCGATGATGCGCTCATCGTTGTCGCGCAGGTAGATTTTCCACAGCACGGTGGCGACGTCGGCGCGGCCCCGGGGGGGCAGGTCGGCATCGGCAAGGGCTGCCAATAGCGGCGGGACGGCATAGCTGCGGGCGAAGAGCAGGTCCATAAAGGCCTGTTCGCGGGCTTCGCCGCCCTCCATCAAGTCGTCGATATGGTCGTCGACGGGGTCGCCGCAGGCGGCGAGGAGGATTGCGGATAGTGTTCCGTAGAGTAAATATCGCATCGCATCGCTTGGCTCGAGTCGGACAGGCAGTATAAGCCAATCGGCGATGCGGTCAAGGCTTGCGCAGGCTAAAATCCGTCGATGGGGTCGGCGCCGATGGCGCGCATTCAATACGTGGATGGCTTTGGTGTCGCCGGCGGCCAGTAGCCCGCTGGATTTTCGTCCCACGGCTCGCCGCACATCCGCGCGATCACCGCCCATTCGGCGGCGGTCAGATGCGCGTGGTTGTGGAATAGGAAGCGCTGCAGCCCTGCGGTCTCCGAGGCTTCGAGTATGCGGTAGAGATCGCCGGAGGTCATCGGATCGCCGCCGTGCGGCATGCGGCCGGTATCGACCCAGGGCAGGATTTTCTGTGGATCGCCGACGGCGGCGAGGGCGCGGCGGGTTTCTCGTTGCACCACTTCGTCGAAGAAGGCATGGGGGAAACCCAACTCCATATCGGCCAGGCTGTTGACTTCCGGCAGTTCGATCCCGAGGAAGGCGCGGACTACGGTCCAGCATTGCCGTTCGTTTAGCGCGGGGTTCCAGGCCTGGATCTGGTGGACCCAGCGGGCGACCGTGCCGTACATCCCGTCGAAACCCCGATGCCAGAAGTAGTGTTTGACCAACAGTAGATCGACGATCTCATCCCAGGCGTGGAAATCTAGGGCGGTCATGCCGGAGAAGACCGCCGAGCGCGGGCCGTTGCCGAGCAGGACTTTGCGCGGGAATTCGTCCAATGCGGTGCGGAAGGCCCGCCCCTCGCGCAGGCCGTCCGCGCGGCGCCAGCGCAGCCAGTAGAGCGCGTCTTCATCGATGTCGAAGAGGTTGAGCTCGGACAGCAGACCGCAATCGCCGTAGTAGTCCACTTCGGCCGGGGTGAAATTCTGGAAGCGAGCGTGCAGGTGGCGGCGGCCGGCGTCGAGGCGAGCGGGGTCGTAGCCGCGGGCTGCGGCCTGATCGCGCTGGGCATCGGTCAATTCGCGGAAGACGGCGTTGCCGTGGTGGTAGACCAGTTCGTAGGGGGATTCGGTCCAGCCGTCCATGATGCCGCCATCGACTTCGGGGAAGGCGGTGAAGATGTCCTCCCAGGTTGCGGCGTGCAGCTGGGTGCCGTAGGGGTCTGCGGCGAGCGGCAGACCCTCGGCGGCGATGGTGCCGGAGGAGGGAGCGAAGATCAGCACCGTCCAGTCGCGCTTTTTGGCGTCGGCGAGCATCGCGCGCAGGCGCTGTTCTTTTTCGGCATCCAGTGCAATATCGCGGCGCGTGGCCCGGAGGCCGCGTTTTTCGTAGGGCGCGACATCGCCCTGGAAGGCCGGGACGGTGAACTGCCCCTGGTCGTCGGCGAAAAACAGGCGGCCGAAGACCAGGCCGCGGATGCCGCCCCTGTCCCAGGCGTCAAAGATGCGCTCGTAGTCGTCGACGACCGCTTCCAGAGGTTGGCCGATGCGGATCCAGGGAGTGAGTGCCATGGCGGGTCTCCTGTTGGTGATCTGGTGGCAATATAGGGCGGAGCGCGGGCGGCGTCTACTACTGGAGGTGGTCGGGGGCGCGGGCTATATTGTGGGTGCCAGGAGGAGACGGGCCATGAAGGTAACCGGGATCGAGACCTTTGCGGTGAAAATGAAAGAAAGAAGGATTCGCAATCTCGGCATTGTTGCCCACGTCGATGCCGGTAAGACCACGGTAACGGAGCAGATGTTGTATTTGAGTGGAGCGACGAGGGCGGCGGGCAATGTGGATAAGGGGACGAGTCTGTCGGATGCTCTGGAGGTGGAGAAGAAGCGGGGGATTTCGGTGCGGGCTTCGGCGCTGTCTTTTGCATGGAAAGGGGTGCAGGTCAATCTGATCGATACGCCGGGGCACGTAGATTTTTCGGCGGAGGTGGAAAGGTCGCTCAGGGTGCTGGATTGTGCGGTGCTGGTGTTGTCGGCAGTGGAGGGGGTGCAGGCGCAGAGCGAGCCGCTGTGGGACGCGTTGGAGGCATTGGGAATTCCGGTGATCGTTTTTGTTAATAAGATCGACCGGATGGGGAGCGATGTGGCAGGGGTCGTGGCAGAAGTGCAGCGCGTGTTTTCCAAAGATGCCGTATTGGTGAATGGGGTGGCAGAGGAAGGATTTGACGCGGCGGGGCTCGCGGCGTTGGAGGCGGAGCAATATGGCGAACTCGTGGAAAAGGTGGCGGAGCGAGACGATGGGTTGTTGGAGCGGTATTTGGAGGGGGGGACACTAGAGCCGGAAGAAATAGAACATGCCCTGGCCGCGGCGACGGGGTCGCGGGGGCTATTTCCCGTATTGTGTGGGGCGGCGAAGAATCGGGTGGGAATTGAGGAATTGCTCGACGCGATCGCCGCGTATTTTCCGGACGCGGGGACGGATGCGCAGGCGCCGGTTTCGGGGGTGGTGTTTCGCATTGATCACGACGAGCGGTTGGGACGGGTCGCGGGGGTGAGAATGTATGCGGGGCGGCTGGCGACGCGGGATGTGGTGGAGAATTATACGGCGGGGCGCGAGGAGAAGGTGGCGCAGATCAAGCGCAGCGCGACCGCCAAGCTCGAAGATGTCGGGGTGTTGGAGGCGGGGGATATTGGTTTTTTATGCGGGCTGCCCGCAGCGCGGATCGGCGATGTGCTGGGAGATCCGGCACCGGTGCCCGGCGACTATGCGCTGAGCGAGCCGCTATTGTCGGTGCAGGTGGTGCCGGCAGAGGAGGCCGACCACGCGGCGCTGGCCAAGGCGCTGCAGCAATTGGCGAGTGAGGACCCGCATTTGAATTTCAGGTGGTACGCCGAGGAGCGCGAACTGCACGTCAAGATCATGGGGGCGATACAGACTGAGATTCTGACGGAGATTTTGCGGACCCGCTTCGGGATCGCAGCGCGCTTTGGCGAGCCGACGGTGGTCTATAAGGAGACGCCGGCGGGTGAAGGCTATGGCGAGGAAAGCTACACCATGCCCAAACCGTGCTGGGCGATCGTCAAATACCGGCTCGAGCCGCTGCCGCGCGGCAGCGGGGTGGAATACCACTCGGAGGTCAGCGTCGATCAGATCAAGCTGAAATACCAGCGCGAAATCGAGGCGTCAATAGGCGAGGCGCTCAAGCAGGGCATCAAGGGTTGGGAAGTGACCGATCTGAAGATCACGCTCGTCGACGGCAGCGACCACGTGCTGCACAGCCGGCCCGGCAATTTTAAGCTGGCGACGAATATCGCGCTGATGCAGGGCCAGGTGGCGACCGATACGAAATTGCTCGAGCCGATGATCGGCTATCGCATCGCCGGCCCGGAGGAGATCGTCGGCAAGGTGACGGCGGATATCATAGAAATGCGCGGGATCTTCGAGCCAGCGCAAATGGGCGCGGGGAGCTTCGTGCTCGAGGGGCGCTTCCCGCTGGCGACATCCATGGATTACGCGATCCGCTTGAGCGCAATGTCGGGTGGCAAGGCCAAGCTCGCGTTGCGCTTCGCCGGGTATGAGGAATGCCCGGAGGGATTGGGGATCGAGCGCGAATACCGGGGTATTTCGCCGCTGGATCGGTCGAAATACATCCTGCTGATGCGGGGGGCGATTACGCCGTCGGTGTCGGGTTGAGTTTTGCCGGCGGGCAGAAATGATTTAGTTATGTGGCGCTAAGCCTTCACAGGGGGTGCGGAATGGACCGCGAAGCGATGACGAATGAAGAGAATTACTGCTTTGACGTGGCCGGATATTTGCACGTCCCCGGGACGCTGACTCGGGTTGAGGTCGATCGGCTCAACGGGGCGATCGCCGAGGTTGGACAGAACGAGGGGATGCTGGCCTGGCCGGGGGCGGCCAGGGAGCCCTTCCGCGATTTGCTGGTGCACCCGGCGCTGGTGTGGTATTTGAATCAGATTGTGGGCCAGGGATTTATTCTCGACCGGTCACCGCAACTCTGGAGCGATGAGACCTGTGCCGCTGGCGCGCCGCTCCAGGGCGGCAACGAGCCGCGCGATCCGGGCATTGCCTATTACTATCAGAACGGCCGGCGTTTCAGCGAGGGGGTGCGCGTGCTGTGGGCGCTCGAAGACGCGGCAGAGAGCGGCTTTGCACTGGTGCCTTGCAGCCACAAGGGTTGTGTGCCGACGCCAGACGGCGTGGCGACGGGGACGGCCGATATGGGGCTGACCTATCGGCCACAACTCAAAGCGGGCGATATGTTGATCGTGGCGCTGGCTACTTTGCAGGGCATGCGATCGTGGCGCCAGCGGTTGTTGAGTTATGAATTCGTCGGGCGGGGTGTGATCCGCAGCGCGGGCACTGGGGATAGGGTGCAACAAGAGCCGCGGCCGGATTGGCACGCCGAGCTCGCCGAGGAGCAGCGGGCATCGCTCTACACGCCGGGTTATGCCGCGACGACCCCGCCGCCGGCGATTGTCACCGATGGAAAAACGGTGGCAGTCGATCCGTCGCGCGAGATATTTCATCCGTCCTTTATGAAGGTCGATCCCGACAGCGGCATCGACCACGAGGAATTCTACTTCTGGGATCTCAACGGCTATCTGGTGCTGCGCGGGGTGATGGATGAGGAGTGGTTGCAGGCGGCCAACGCAGCGGTCGATCGCTTTGCGGACCGGGTCGAGGTCGGCGCGGAACTGGCGCGGGGCTCGCAGAGTTTGGCCGGCACGGGGCGGCCGCTGCTGGGCGGTTTGCTGGAATTGCCCGCGCCCTATTGCGAGCCCTTCCGCAAGATGGTGGCGCACCCGGCGGTCGAGCACCGGCTCAACTGGATGGGCGCCAGCGGCGGGCGCATGGGCGGGGCTACGGGCTTTGTGGCGGTCAAGGGCACCAGTGGTCACGCGCTGCACGACGCCAACGAGCCGCTCAACCCCGGTCGCGGCTATATCTACCAGAACGGCCGCAGCTATTGCGAGGCGGTGACGGTGACCTGGCAGTTGCGCGATGTCACCGCCGCCGACGGGGGCTTTGCCTGTGTGCCGGGCAGCCACAAGGCCTATTACAAGATGCCGCCGGGGATCCGCACCTGCGACGACGATATGGGACTGGTCCGGCATGTGGAGATGCGGGCTGGTGACGTGCTGTTCTTCGGCGACGGCGGCACCACCCACGGAGCGTTGGCGTGGAAGAGCGAGGTCGCGCGGCGGGGTATCTTGATCAAGTATTCGTCGAAGAACTTCAATCGCTCGGGCGGCGAGATGGTGCACCCGGAAAATCGCTGGGGCGCGGAGGTCGAGGGCATGAGCGACGCGCAACTGGCCGTAATGCGGGGGCCGGATCGCGACGTCTTCCAGAACAATGTGCCACGGCTGGATGTGGTCGATGGTGCGGTGGCGGTTTCGTACGAGCGCAATGGATCGCTCTACAGCAAAGAGGCGCCGACGGGACCGGTGGCCAGGGAGGACAAATGACCGAGGTTATCGATTTCGCGCGATCCTTTCTATGGTGGCGCAACGACCTGCTGGATAAGCCGCCGCTGACCCAAACCAGCAAGCCGCCCTTTACGCTCAACAACGCGCGGGTGCCGCTCGATTGCCTGTGCCGGATCGAGGACAAGACTTCTGATGCAGTGGAGTTTTTCGCGCTGGGCGCCAGTTGCAAAACCGAGCGGGTGGGGGTCGAGCGCGACATCTGGATGGAGCCCAACGCCGATTTTATCCCGGTGATGTCGGGCACGCGCTTTCTGGCGCTCAAGACCTATCACCGCGCGGGGATCGAATTGCCGCTGGAGCCGCCGTCGCTGGGTTATCAGCCCGAGCGGCAGGAGGTGGCCATCGCCGAGGCGTTTGCGAGCGCGCGCTTCGACATCCACCACGCAGAGGGTCGCCTACTCGAAAACGCCAAAGAGCGGGTCGAGGCGGTGCTGGCCAACGAGATCCTAGTCGCCCGCACTGCCTACCAGGACGAGCGCTACCGGGTGCTGATCGAATATCCGATCAAGACCGTCAATGCCAACGAGCGCGACTGGGTTTTCCAGCCCGATACCGGGCCGATCCTGTTGCCGGATCTGAACCGTGCGCCGACTGACCTGCTCGGCGGGATGGAACTGGCCTATATCGCCTTTAACCAGGCGGATTGGGCCGAGGTGGTGGTGCGGCTGCCGACTTCGGTGGCGCCGGGGGTCAATGTATACCACTACAGCCAGGCCGCGCGTATCGCCTGCGTCAATGAAGTGATAAGTCTGGGTCGGTGATGGACAATCGACCGCATAGAGTTGCTGACGATCCGGGGCTACACTTCGTCAAGGATCCCGAGCCAGCCATCGACGCGCCGCCCGACGGCGATATAGACCCGGCGCCCGAGGCGCTGTGGCCGCCCGCCGCAGTGCGCAGCGGCATTGGCGGCGCGGTCACGCCCAATGTGGTGCCGTGGCCGGGCGGCGGCTATCGCATGTACTATACCCAGATCCTGCCGCGGCCCGGTTTTCCCGCTGGCGCCAACGACTACGATCAGTCGACGACGCGGATTTTGAGCGCGTGGTCTGGCGACGGGGCGGTGTGGACGCCGGAGCCGGGGGTGCGGCTGACGCCGCAGGCGGGCGGTGCGGGCGAATATCGGGTGGTGTCGCCGGAGGTGGTGCCAGTGCTTGGTGACAGCGGGCGCTGGCGGATGTATTTCGAGTGCTGTGCGGGTCCGCAAGCGGCGGGGAGCACCTTGCGCAGCGCGGTGTCGGAGGATGGGTTGGCGTGGGTGGTGGAAGACGGCGTGCGGCTGGGCGGTGCGGGGAGCTACAATTCGCCGCGGGTGGTGTATCTGGACGATGGGCGCTGCCGGCTCTACTGTGGCACGCGGGCCGAGGGCATCGCCAGCGCGGTGTCGGAGGACGGTGGGTTGACCTTTGCGCGGGAGGAGGGGATGCGGATCCGGCCCGAGCCGGGCTACGATGCATTAACGGCCTTCGCACCCGAGGTCTTGCAATTGCCCGGGGGCGGCTATCGCCTGTACTACGCCGGCTATAGCGCATCGAACTGCGCCTATGTGCTCAGCGCGCTGTCCGCCGACGGATTGGCATGGCACAAGGAACCGGAGCCGGTGGTGGCTCCGGGCGGCGCCTGGGATGGGGCCAAGTGCTCGGAGATGTGCATCGCGGAATTGCCGGACGCTGGCTACCGTCTGTTCTACGAGGCGTGCGATGGCACGGCCGTCGATGAGCGGGGCGTGTGGCGGATCGCCAGCGCTAGCGCTGGCTGAGGTTCCACCGCGGCGCGACGCTGCGATTGACGCACGACAGCGGCCATCGGCCCTGCGACAGGTCGATTACTGTTTCCACCGACAATCTCCAGAATTCGCGTATATAGCCCGTGTAGCTGCCGGCAATATGCGAGGTGATCAGCGCGTTGGGCAGTCCGACGAGCGGATCGTCCGCTGCGGGCGGCTCGCTTTCGAGTACGTCGAGGCCGGCGGCGGCGATGCCGCCGGTTTGCAGGGCCCGGGCCAGCGCCTGCGAATCGACGACGGGGCCGCGGGCGGTGTTGATGAGCACGCAGGTGGATTTCATCTGCGCCAGTTCGGCAGCGCCGATCAGATGGCGGGTGGTGTCGAGCAGCGGCGTGTGCAGTGAGATGAAGTCGGCCGCAGCATAGAGTTGGGGCAGATCGACGGCCTCGACGCCGAGGGCGGCCATCTCGCGCGCGTCTATCTGAGGGTCGTGGGCGAGGATTTTCAGGCCGAAGGGCGCCATGCGTGCGGCTACGCCGCGGGCGATGCGGCCGAAGCCGACCAGGCCCAGGGTGCGGCCCTGGAGCAGAAAGCGGGGAACGGGCTCCTTGGCATTCCAGCCGCCCGCACGCACCAGGCGGTCCTGGGCGGGGAGTTCACGGGCCAGGGCCAGCAGCATGGCGCAGGCGTGCTCGGCGACCGGCGCGGCGGTGGCGTCGGGGGTGTTGGCGACGATGATATTGCGCGCGGTGGCGGCGGCTACGGGAATATTGTCGGTGCCACTGCCGCTGCGAATGATGGCGCCGCAGCGGGTGAGCCGGGGCAGGATCTCGGCGGTGATCAGCGGCGAGCCACCCATGACCCAGACCACGTCGGCGTCGTGCCCGGTGGCGACGATCTGATCGGAGGTTTCGCACTGGCGGTGGGCAAAGTCGATATGGGCTGCTTCGATCTCTTCAATGACCCAGACGGGTAGTTCGACATCGTCCCAGGCGACGCAGGCGGCTTTGAAGTTTTGTCCCATATCGTCTCAATAGACCAGCGCCAGGTTGCGCACCTGCGCGAAGGTGCCCTGGTCGGTCTGCACGGCTATGCGGGCGAGGTAGACACCGGGCGGAGCCATCAGGCCCCGGTCATCGCGGCCGTCCCAGAAGGTGCGGTTGCGACCGGCGCGCTGGCCGGTCCGGATCTGGCCCCATATGCGCCTCCCACTCAGGGTGTAAATCTCCACTGAAACCGCGGTGCCGGCAAGGATCCGGAACAGCGAATAGCTTATTTCGGCGCGGTCGTTGATGCCGTCGCCCTGTGGGGTAAAAGCCGCTGGCTGCACCTGCACGTCGGCCAGGATCTCGCCTAGCGATGCGCCCGTGGCCACTACCCGCAACTGGTCGGTGCCCAATTCAGCGCTGGCGTCACCGCCCTCGACGGTTTGCGGCAGGTCGCTGGCGGCGCGATTGAAGACCTCGGCCTGGAAGTGGCCGGAAGCACCGTAGATGGTCGTGGCCAGATTGAGCCGTAACTGTTGTGCGCCCGCTGCGCTGATCGGCTCCGCCAGGTAGACGACCAGGCCCTCGGGTTGTGCCCGCTGCGATTCGAAGACCACGCTATCGGGTGCGGCTGGGGCGAGGGACTCGCCGATCTTAAGACCGAGGAATTCGCCCTCTGCGGGCAAGAATACACGTATTGCGTCGAAGCCCGCTTGCGCGTCGTCGGCGAATTCGGCGCGCAGGGCGTAGACCCATTCGCTGCGGACACCGGCCGCTACCTGCGCGACATTGCCCGGGGGGTGGAGGTCGTCAGCGACGGCGATTTCGCCGAGCACGCGCTCGGCCAATAGCGGCAAAGACTCGATGGCCAGCGAATCGAGCCGTGCGAAATCCCACAGGGTTTCGGTCTGCAAATTGACCCGTACTTGTAGATACTGGCCGCGCGGCACCCGGGGGCGTTGGCCAGAGGTGCGGATCGGCGAGGACCAGAAGCTCCAATGGTCGGCGTCGTCGGCGATGGGGCCGCGCCAGCCCACCGCTGGCGGGTCCCACGGCCACACCCGCTGCTTGAGCCGGTCGTAGCGGCTTTCTTCCACTTCGACGAGCTGGCCGATATCATTGTAGCTGTGATAGCGGATGGGGGTATCGTCGAGGCCCGTTCTAATCTGGATGGCGGTGCCGACTGGTGCTGCCGGTGCGGGCGTGAGCCCGGCGTCGCCGCGGCGCCACTGGCTGGCGGCCAAGTGCAGCCGGCCAATATTGACCACTCGGCCCAGGTCCACCACCTTCGATTCCCAGGTCGCCTGCGGTGGGAAGCCCCGGCCGTAGACCTCCATCTCGGCCAGGGCGAATTTTTCGAAGCGGGGCGCGTCGGGGAAGAAGCGGATGCGCAGAAAGCGCAGGTATTGCAGCGGGAAGGTCAGCTCGACGATGGCGTCGATGTTGAGTTTGCGGCTGACGAGGAGGCGGTCGAGCGGCTGGTAGGGGGCGCCGGAGGGGTTGCCCTCTTCCTCGGCGACTCCCTGGACATCGTTGCTGGCTGAGAGCTCGAAGCGCGCGAAGGCGAAGTTGGGGCGATAGGGCTCCTGCAGGTAGGGATCGTTGCCCTCCGGGGGGTAGAACACGAAGCGTTCGAGCGGCACCTGGGTGCCGACGTCGATGGTGTAGAACTCCTGCGAAGCCGGGCTTAGATCGCGGGTGGCGGTGAAGGTGTTGACGTCGCCGTCGATAAATTCGCGGGGTTCGGCGCGGGGGCGGAGGTAATTGATGCCGCGCCAGATGCGCGGGTTGCCCGAGCGGAACTGGGTGGCGGGGGGGAATTTCCAGCGGTACCAGGGGCCGAGCTGGGGCAGGAGGTTTTCATCGGGCTTGAGTTCGCGGGGTTGCAGTGCGGATGGGTTGCTAAAGTCGTCGACCATTATATTCTGCCCGGTCCAGTCGGACCAGGGCACAGTGCCGCCGAGGCGGAATTCCTCAACGGCAGTAGCCCTCTGCATACCACCGCTCAGTAGCAGGAGCGCCAATGCGATTGCGTATTGCATAAGGGGTTCTCCTTTGCACCGCTGCTGCTAAGGTAAAAAAAACAAGGTCGCGATGGCAATCTGGTGCGGTTTTCTTGACGGGGCTACGGCCCGCCGCTACTTTACGGCGCAGCATCTTGGGATTGCGAATCCCCAGCCTGAGGTAGCCCATGAGCGATGAGATCTACGCCGGCTTCTCCCGGGTCGATATCACCCCGCGACTCGACGACCCTCCGACCTTCGAAATTTTCGATCCAATCTTTTTTCGCGCCCTGCACCTGCGTCAGGGTTCGCGCCAGGTCACCTATCTGGCCGCCGATCTCTTCGCGCTCGACGAGGGCTTGTTGGCACAGGGCTCGAACTGCTGGTGACGGTGAGTATGGAGCGGGAGGGGCGGGAGACGCTGGACGGGGTCGCGTCCGGCGATTGCGCCCGGCGTCTGGTCGATGCCGGCGCCAAAGTAGTGGGGATCAACTGCCTGTAACGGCCGCCGCAGATGCTGCGCTGCGCAATCGCGATGCGCGAGGCGATCCCGGCACCCGTCTGCTGTCAGCCATCGGCCAGGCACTCGTGGTGGGCCGACTCGACGGCGGAGACGCCGGACGCCTTCGCCAAATTCGCGCGGGCGGGGATCGCCGCCCGCATCGGCTATCTGGGCAGTTGCTGCGGCGCCGGGCCCGAGCACGTCGGGGCGATGGCCGCGGCGCTGGGCAAATAGGAGGGAATGCATATACCGCCGGAGCGACCGGATATCGTGCGCTGGGGTGATGTGCCCATGGATATGACTAGCGTGGTCGGCTGCTTTGAGCGGTCGGCTTTCAATGTGGTCTACACCGCCATGCCGGAGGCGCACTACGCGCTGGCGGGCCGCTTTGTCGAGCCAGCAGTGGGGCCGGTATTTTACTACTTGCGTGCAACCCAGGACAACGGCCAACTGGCCTGGAGCAGCCCGGTCTGGTTCGAGGGCTAAAACGGCGTTTTACAGGAGGGTATCATGGAAGGTTTGATCGCTCGTGTCGAGAAGAAATTCAAAAGTCCCGGTCCCCATCCCAATGGCCTGCAGGCGGCCGACGACGGGTTGTGGTATATCGACCAGGTCGACAACAAGATCTACAAGCTCGACTACCAGACCGGCGCGACGCTCTTCGAGGCGCAGACCGATACGGAGCACTCGAGCGGCATTACACTTGGCGGCGGGTATTTGTGGGTGGCGTCGACCTTTGAATTGAAGATCGCGCAGATTGATCCGGCGACGGGCGTGACCGTGGCCAAGCACGATTCGCCCGGCGCCGGCATAACGTCGATGCGCGAGGATCTGGAAAACCCGAAAATCACCGGCGACCACGGCCTGGAGTGGCGCGACGGCAAGATCTACATCGCCTCGCCGCCGTCGCAGATGATTCACGTGGTTGAGGCCGAGACCTGGACCGAAGTGCATCGCTTCCGGGCGCCAGGCCTGCGGGTGCACGGGCTGGCGTGGGGGGCGCGCGGCCGGCTGTGGAGCGCCGATACCTCGGCGGGTACGGTGAGCCTGCTCGACCCAGCCGAAGGGCGGATCTACGATGTCTTCCGGGTCGAGGCGCCCGACGAGGTGCACGGGATGACCATCCACCAGGGGACGTTCTGGTACTGCCACGCCGAGACGCGGGACATCGGGTGTCTGATGCGAGATTAGGGGCGGCGCTGGCGGCCGGTGGAACAACTGGAGTGCGCCGCTATTCGACCGCGAACTGCAGAATCGTCGCCTCTTCCATCGTCTCCCAATCGACTTCCAGGCCCAGGCCGGGTCCCTGCGGCGCATAGGCGTAGCCGTCGGACTGGGCGCGAATCACATCTTTCATCCCGTATTCATAGGGCGGGCAGGGCACCGACTGCTCGTAGTATGAGCAGTTGTCGTGTGCCAGCATCAGGTGCAAATTGGCGGCCGAGACCAGGCTGTAGCCCCAGGACATGATTTCGCACTTCATGCCGGCGGCCTGGGTCAGGGCGATGGCTTTGGCGGTCTGGGTGATGCCGCCCATCATCGCCGCGTCGGTACGGGCGCGGCCCCAGGCCTGGGTGTGGATGGCGTGCGAAAAGCTCGCCAGATCCTGGAACCAGTTGCCCGAGGGCAGGATGGGGATGGAAACCCGGGCGGTTAGTTCGCGATAGCCGTCGAGGTCGGCGTCGTGCAAGGGCGCTTCGAACCAGGTGAAGCCCATGGCCTCCAACTCCTGCGCCACGCGCAGTGCGCCATCGCGGTCGTAGTTGTTTTCGGCGTCGAGCATAAAGGCGACCTCGTCTCCGGGGTATTTGGCGCGCACGGCACGGGCGAGCTCGAGGTCGTTTTGGGGGATGCACCAGGTGTGGAATTTGATGGCCTTAAAGCCCTGGGCGATAAATTCCTCGGCATTTTGCAGATAGGCATCGACATCGTCGAAGAGCGGGGTACTGGCGTAGGCGGGGATTTTGTCGCGGGCGCCACCGAGCAATTTGTAGAGCGGGAGATTGGCGGTTTTGCCGGCGAGGTCCCATAGCGCGATATCGATGGCGGCTAGGGATTGCGGTGGCAGCGGGAAGACGCGCGGACGGATCTCGTGCCAGATGTTCTCGCGCAGCAGCGGGTCCTTGCCGACGAGGATCGGTGCCAGGTGGCGAATCGACTCGGCGGTGTAGCGCTCGAAGTCGTAGGAGGTGGCGTTCCAGACCCCGGCGATGCCCTCGACGCCGGCGTCGGTGTAGATGCGGACGAGGGTGTTGGTCGAGTACTGGTCGGGCAGGTCGTCGGACCAGGTAAAGCGGTCGACCGGGGGGGCGACGGCGCGGACTTCGACTTTAGTGATTTTCATACGCGTGCTTCTCCTTCGGGAATAAAGCCACCTGAGAAAAACAGACCCATATTCGCCTGGCGCCAGGCTTCGTCGCCGGGGTCGCTGGGAGTGAAATCGCGCATGCGCGCGGCGCGGCGCTCTAGCAGGGCGCGCATCAGCGGGTGGATGTTTTCCCTTTCTGCTGCATCCAATGCTTCATAGACGTCGTTGAGCTTGCGGCGGAAGTGCCAGGTCGGCGGTCGGTGGCCGGCGTGAAAGCCAAAGTGCAAGGTGCGGCGGCGCTCGGGGATCTCGACGCCCCAGCCGCGGTGGATGCTGACGTTGTTTTGCACGATCATCTCGCCGGGCTCGACGGCGACGCTGATGCCGCCGGGGATGCCGACGTCGGTTTCGTTGGGGCGGCTGGCGAGGTGGTCGTTGGCGGCGATGATGGGTTCGAAGACCGCGCGTTCGGTGGTGGTGAAGGCACGGCAGTTGCTGCCGGGCACGACCCAGTAGCAGGCGTCGGGCGTCAGCGCCAGGTTGCACTGCACATTGTTGTGGAACCAGCGGCCGGTGGCGATGGCGTCGAGCAATTGGTCCGCGGTTTCGTCGGGCAACCACGTGGCGCCGAGCGGGATGTCGCGGTGCCAGCCCTGGCGATAGGTGTCGCCCCGGTCGATGGCCATGAGTTTCCAGGTTTCGAGGATTAGCTCTGTAGTGCCGAGGATTTGGCTTATAGCGTCCTGCACGGCCGGGTGGCCGAGGACCTGGGGAATTTCGGGGATGGTGATGAAATCACCGGGCGATCCAGACGCCACCCATTCGTCGGCGATTGACGCGTAGCGGGCCGCCTCGTCGGGCGTGAGGACGGGGACGACGGCGTAGCCCTGGCGGTAGAATTCTTTGGTATCGACGTAGGACATTTCCCGCTCCAGTGTGCGGTCTTCAGTATAAGCAAGCCGCATGGCGAGGTCTAATCGCTGCGCTGGCCCGGTCTCAACCCAAAAAACAAGGCCATAATTATCCCACTCGAAATCCGCGACGCGGCGGCCAGCCCGAAGGCCGCCATATAGCCGTAATCGATGATCAGCACGCCGCCGAGCAGGCTGCCGGCAAAGCTAAGGATCTGGAAGCCGCAGACGCGAAAGCCCTGGACCCTGGCCCAGTAGCGCCGCGGCAGGACCTGGGTGGAGAAGTGCTGGTCGGCGGGGTTGTCAATTACTTCAGTGGCGCGGTAGAGCAGGAAGGAAAAAATGGCGACGGGCAGGCTAATAAAGGCGCCCATGCCGGCGAGCGCGCCGCCGCCGATGGCGCGGACGGGCAGGATGGTCAGGGTTGGGCCAAAGCGGCGGACCAGGCTCGGGGCCGAGAATGTGGCCGGCAAGCCGACGAGTTGGCTCAAAAAGAAGATCGCGCCTATCGCCGCTGGTCCCACGTGCAGTTCTTCTTCGAAAAAGACATTGAAGAAGGGATAGGTCAGCCCCATCGAGAAGCCGCGGGTGGCGCTGAGGGCGGCGATGCCGGTGAAGACGCGCCAGACCCTGGCGCCAGGCACGGGTGCGTCCTCTAGCTCGGCGTCGGGTTTGGGGTGGCCGGTCTCGCCGCCGTGGATGCGCAAAAGTGGTAGAACCGAGATCAGCGAGAGGGCGGCGCCGATGAGCAGCGCGTAGCGGAAGGGCTCGGGTGCGTCGGTGGTCGTGCCGAGGAAATAGGCCATGGCGCCGGGCATAAAGCCGCCGATCAAGCTCAACATCATCCGCACCACCACCTGCAACGCCGACCAGATGACCAGGGCTTCGGCGCGGCGCGAGGGGTGAGCGTTGTCGGAGAGGAAGGGGACGTGGTTGACCCAGATAAAGGAGGTGGCGATGCCGCCTATAAAGGAGAAAGCCAAAAGTGCGGTTGGCGCGGTGGTCGTGCACAGGCCGACCTGTGATACGGTGAGCAGCAGACCCGAGCCGATGAGAAAGGGTTTGCGGCCGAAGCGGTCGCTCAAGACGCCGATGGGCAGGGCCAGCAGACCGGTGGCCAGCGGCGCCATGCTGGCCACCTGGCCGATGAAGTCTTCCTGGTAGCTCAGGCGCAGCAGATAGAGATTGTAGAGCAGGGTGTAGACTGCCAGTCCGGCATTGATCGACGTCCCGTAGAGGAAAAACGATTGGACGTTGCGATTGAATTCGCGCAGCCGGAACGGGCTCAGGGCGCTGCTGAGGCTCATTGCGCGTGGCGTTCACCAAAGACCTCGACGGCCTTTTGCGCGGCGAGCTTGGCGGCGGCGACCCGGTCGGCGAAGGGTAGCTGCATGCCCGTTTCAATCGTGAACGACGGGCCGTAGACGGTCGCCGCGTAGTCGACGAGGTTGAGGCCCTCGCCGCGCTCATTGGCGTTGAGCCAGTAGACGCCGAGATGGCTTTTGGTAAAGAAGCTGCCGGGGAGGTAGTCGTCGGGCGGCAGCGGGGTGCTGACGGCGTTGATGGCGGCGATCATGCGGTCGGCCATGCGCTCTTCCCACTGCTGGTCGTCGCCGTTTTGCTGGTGGCGGGCCGAAAACCAGAAGGCATCGCCGCCGTATTCGTGCAGGTCGAGGGTGAGGCCGGGGGTGATTTCGGCCATCAGGTCGCGGGTGCAGCGCGCTTCGACCGGCGCCCAGGGCGTGTCGTGGAAGCGGTTGATGTGCAGGACCTCGCCTGCCGGATCGATGATGAGGGCGTAGGCGCGCTGCATAAAGTCGGTGCCCTCTATACCGGGGGCGCGGTTGGGCCAGTAGAGGCGGCGGCCCTTGAGCGCGGCGAGCCAGTTTTCAGCGCCTTGGGCGGTGTAGTAGAGATTGTGGGTGGCATAACCGTATTCGCCGATGATGGCGACGACGGTGTCGTCCGCTTCGTGGAGGACCTCGCCGCGCTCGCGCAGCAGGGGAGCTATATCGTCGAGATGCTGCAGGGCGGGTGTTGTGCCGAGGCTCAAGCTGAGTGCGTAGGCGAAGCCGTTGAGGCCGATGGGGTCGCGGCAGGGAAAGGTATAGACCTGATGGTCGGTTTCGAGCTCGTCGATGAGCTCGACGGCGGCGCTGACGCCGGCCTGTTCGGTGGCGTGGCTGCCGGCACTGATAAAGATGGCGGGGAGTTTGTCGCCGCCGCTTTTTACGGCGATGAGGGGTTGTTGGGCGGGGGTATGGCCAAGGATTTGGGGGGTGTGGCCTCTGGATTCTATATCGGCCAGGAGATCGTCGTAGGTGTCGAAGGGGGGCATGGTGGGGCTCCTTTGGTATGGGGGATAGTATACGGAGATTGGTGGGGGGTGGATAGGTGGGGGTATGGACTGTAGCTCACGCTATGACTCGCGGGTCAGGCGCCGGACCCAACAGAGTCGGCTTAGGGCTAGCTTCGGAGCGTCGCTTCTTGAGCTAAGTGCCCTGGATGGGCACCTGCACGGGCAGCATTGAGGGGTGGGCTCCGGGTTTTTTTCGGGTGGGGGTGGGTATCTCGAAGATGGGAGCAGCGCGCAGCGATGCGCTGCAAGGGCCAGGCAGGGGTGTAGCTCCATCTCCACGATAGGGCGCTTGCGCCCTATTCGCTTCGCAGCCAGGCCCGGGCGCGATGCAGAAAACAAATCGCGCCCACCGCCCCAAACCCACCGATCGACTAGCAGTTTCCGTCCATCTGATCGCCAAGCGACTTATATATGGGCTTCTAGTGTATAGAAGAAATTAGCTTAAGGCGTTTTGGGCTTTTTGCAGGTAGTCGGCGGCGCCCTGGGCGATCCAGCCGCCGGTGCCGGTCAGGAAGCAGCGGACGCCCATCTGGGCGTAGTGGGCGACGGTGTCGTTGGAGGCGGTGTAGCCGGAGGTGCGGCCGGCGGCGTGGATGCGGGCGAAGGTGTTGTCGATGGTCTTCTGGACCTCGGGGTGGTCTATATTGCCGATGTGGCCCATAGTGGCGGCCAGGTCGTTGGGGGCGATGAAGAAGACATCGATGTGGTCGACGGCGAGGATCTCGTCGAGGTTTTCAACGGCGATGATGTCTTCGATGAGAATAATTAAGAGGGTCTCGTCGTTGGCGGTGTGGAAGTAGTCGGCGACGCCGTGGCCCTGGCGGCTGGTGTAGAGGCCGCGCTGGCCGATGGGAGCGAATTTGCCGCCCTGGACGACGTTTTCGGCTTCGGCGCGGGTGTTGACGTGGGGGACGCAGATGCCCTGGGCGCCGCGGTCGAGGGTGCGGTAGATCAGGCCCTGGTCGTTGCGGTTGACGCGGACTACGGAGGTCTGGCCCCAGAGGTCGCAGGCGCGGGTGAGATTGCCCAGCTCGGGAGCTTCGACAGCGCCGTGCTCGCCCTCGAGCCAGATGCCGTCAAAGCCGCAGGGGCCGAAGGCGTCGATGTCGTCGGGGTGGGTCGGGCCGACGGCGAGGCAGGCGATTTCGCCGGCGGCGAGTTTGCGTTTGACGCGATTGGGTCGCAGGGACATGGGGCTCCTAAGCGCAGAGGGCGGCATCGACCTGACGCCGGAAGGGGACGTCGATCTGGCCATCCTGGTTGATAGTTGACATGTACGAGCGAGCTTGCGACCACAGGCGGTGCCACTCGGCGGGGTCGCGCAATTCGCTCTGGGGGTTTTTGCGGCTGCGCGCGACGAAGCCGGGAAAGGCGATGCGGCCAGTGGGCTGGTCGCTGGGGTTGTAGCGCAGATCGAAGCTGAAACGGACTTCCTCGCTGGTGTTGGAATAGGAGCCGTGTACGGTCTGCCGGTGCACGAAGATCACGTCGCCGCGCGCGACCGGCAGCGGGATCGCCGCGGCGGCAGCGAAAAGTTTTTCGGGGATTTGCTGGCCGCCGGCAAATTCGGGGCGGTTGCCCATGTAGCCGTTGCAGTGGGGGAGCAGGCCCATGCCGTGCGAGCGGGGCACGACCATCAGCGGGCCTTTGTCGATGGGCGTATCCTCGAGCGAAAACCACACCGTCAGCATATTGGTGTCGTCGGCCTCCTCGGTGACCACGCCGTGGTCCTGGTGCCAGTGAGTGGGGCCGAGGATGGGGTTGCCGTACTGGTTTTTGGGCAGATGGTGCTCGGGCGGCTTGATGCGCACGTGCTGAACGGGGTTGGAATAGACCTCGGGGCCGATCAGCGATTCGACCGCGTCGAGCAGGTCGGGGTCGGTCAGGGCGCGGAAGACTGCCGGTCCGGCCCAGAAAGGCGTGTCGGGCTGGACGTTTTGGAAGGGCAGTGAGAAGTCGAAAAACTGGTTGTGTACTCGTGCGGTTTCGCGGCAGATCTGAATATAGCGGTCGCTAAAGCCCAGATCTGCATGGGGCGAGGAAATTTCGCCGGCCGCGTGCAACTGGTGGGCGAGGCGGTCGAGGCATGCGGCGTACTCGGTGATGACGGGATCGAGGACTTTGGCGGGGTCGATGACGCCTTTGGCGACGACATAGCCTTCGCGGGCGAAGTGGTCGAGTTGTTCTGGCGCAAGTGCGGGCATGGTGCGGATCTCCATGGTGGCGATAGACTCCGCCTACGATAAGGTACTTTGCCGTGCTTGGGCAAGGGCGTATACTTCAGTCCTCAGTCCAATTGGGATTCCCGTCCCATGCCGCCCGCCAATCGCTGGGGATGGCCTGCTATGCGGCGTCGTACCTTATATGCGCCAATCGGCTTTAGCCGGCTTCGGCCTGGCTGGGGAATGCTGCTATGTGCGCGACGACGATTTTGCCGAGGGGGTCGAAGCTGGCTGGCTGCGTCCCTATGACGATTTGCCTGGTGGGATGAAATTGTTGTTTACTCGCCTGTCTACTGTTGAGAGGAAAGCCCATGCCCAAGCCAAAAACAAATCAACCGCCCAATGCGGCGCTCTATCCCGAGGGGGGCCCTGGCCGCCAACTCAAGGCCCGGCTCAAGGCCGGCGAGGTTCTGGTGGGGGGGATTCTGGGGGAGATCGTGCGGCCATCGCTGGTCAAGTGTTACCAGCAGGCGGGATTCGACTTCGTC
>PBOD01000045.1 GCA_002724215.1 Gemmatimonadota bacterium
TTAACGAGGAATCCGTCGGTGATAAACTGTTGGATTTCGGTTGTACTGAGTGGCGGCAATGGCGTATCCATGGGAATTATAATGCCATAGTTGGTCTATCTGGTCAACTTTTATAGGGCAGGGTGCCGATCGGGCGCGAGATTGCGTCTTTATCAGCATGCGGTGTAATTATTCCGTACAATTCGGGTGACTAGAGCCTTTACTCGCTCGTCGCATATTGAGTGAGGTTGCCATGGATAAAAAACGAATTTCGACGCGTTTCGCTTCGCCGACGCAGGACTTCGATCTCGAGGTGTTGGTGCGGCGGCCGTGCAAAGGCTTTGCATTCTCCGTCGGCATCGCCGCCGCCCTGCACCTCATCGTGCCGGGATCAACCCTTGCAAAGAAGCCGAGCAGAAGGCGCCGCGGCCGCTGACGGCTAAGTTTATCAAGCGGGAGCCGCGGCTGACCAAGCCGCTGGAGTTGCGCAAGATCCCGCAGCCCAAGCGGCAGTTGGCCCGGCGCGAGGTGCAACTGGCCAGGGCGCGGATGGACCAGGTCCAGGCCACCGCGACTTTTGACACCCGCCAGCTCATCGCCAGCCACGTCGGCGGGTCGGGGATTGGTCTGGAGACCCATATCGGCGCGCTGAGCGCGGTGGGCGGCACGAATCTCGAGCCCAAGCTGGCCGCCGTCGCGGTGACCAGCACGCGCGCCTCCGAGCACAAGATCGATATGGCGTTGGAGATGATCGGCGTCAACAGCATGGATACCGGCCGTTACAAGGCCGTGGTGATCCAGGATGAGGGCGACAAGCAGGCGATCAAGGGTTTTATCAAAATCGCCCACGTTCTGTCGGCGGGGACCATAGCCGGTAGCGGTAAGCACGATGGCTCCCTGCACGGCCAACTGAACCTCGACAAGCTCGACGGCCTCTGCGACGTGATCGCGACTTTCAGCGGCCTGAAGGCCGAATTTGTCGGCACCATAACCTACGATGACGAACGCCTGCTCGAGAACTCGATTATCCTCCCCAGGGCGAGCCCAACGAAGCCGAGATGGATAATTTCGCCCGCTATCTGATGGGCGGGGGCTTCGTAATCGGCAGTTACTGGCCTGAGGCGCTGGTCAAATACGGTGGGTTGATTGAGGGCCATGACTTCTGGACCGAACGGCTGCGGCCCGAGCATCCGGTCTTCAGCTCTTTTTACAATGTCGGAAGCTCCTATTCCCGCACCTTTGGCGATCCCAATATAACCCCCGATTGGCGGCACGTGACCGGCTACTTCGTCAAGGGGCGGTTGGTGGGCATCACCGAGATCTTTTGGGGTTTGGGCGAGAACCCGCGGTGGAACATGATGGCGGTCAACACCGTGGTCTACGCGCTGACCCAGGAGGGCTCGATTACCCAGCGCTTGATGCAGATGGTCGATTGACTTCCCGCGTGCGTCGGATCCGACCCGCGGTGAGGTGACGGGCATCGACGACTAACCCGGAACGCGGTCATCCCAATTGCTCCAGCTCGTCGTTCGTTTAAGGGGCTCCTTGAAATCCAACTGCAGCTGTTCCATCGCCCCCATCTCGAAGAGAGGCTTGCCCTTGTAGATCAGGGTGCTGAAGTCGATGCAGCAGAAGTAAGTAGAGTCTTCCTCTTGGATGGTCAGGGCAGAATAAGCATCGGTCTCAAGCTCAAAGACTTGCTCTCGACCTGCGTCGAAGGAATACGCAGGACGTTTGTTGAGGTCTTCGATCTTGGATTCATAGCAGTATCGGTCAAAAAGGGTGTAGTTCCTCGTACCGATAGCAAGCTGCAATCCCACGCCCATGGGCCGCTTCTGATAGCTGATGGTGTCGAAGAAAGGCGGTTTCCCCTGTCGATTGGGGTATAGCACCGAAGAAAAGAAGAGGGGGAATTGACTGTTGGCGTAGCCTGCGAAGAATTGGGTCACAGCCATCTGGTTGCGATAGGCCCGGTCTATCGTCTGTAACTCGAAATCGTATTCATCCAGCGGAAAATGTAGATAGAGCTTCACGTCGTCCAGTTGCGTGTGCGCCAACTCCTGTCCCATGCTGATTTCCGTCTGGCTCAGGGCATAACTGTTGCTGCCGATTTGCTCGATATCCTGTGCGTGGTAAACTGGCCCGACCGTGTAACTGCCGTCTTCCCGGGGTAAGACGATATCGTTGACTATAAAGCAGTCGTCTTGTTTCAGGTAGTAGACGATCCTGTCGCACACCGCCGCATTACGCGTGTCGTACAGACGCGTTCTCGAACAATCAACCTCGTCGAAGTTGTAGAAGTAGACGCGCTCTGTCCGCACGGGATTGTATTCGCCAAAGTCGAAGACGTGGTCAAAGAATGAGTAGGTCTTGGTGACCCCTTTGCGGGCGATAAGCTTGTTGTGGTAGTAGTCGCTCCGATAAGTGCAGTCCCGTTCAGCCCCTTTGCGGTAGCCGCCTTCGGTCAGCAGGATGCGCTCTTGGGCGATGAGCATGCAGAGGGCATTTTCGTCGTTGTGGCCGTGATGCGTTTTTTCTGCTTTGACCGGAATGGTCATGGTCAGGTTTTTGCGGTATATCTCATTCGTCTGCGGTTCATCCCGATAATTGAGCAGCAAATACGAGCTTTGGCGATCCCAGCCATTTCGGAAGACGCATTTCTTGCCGATGGTGTCGTCGCAAGCTTCTTGGGAGCGCGGTGGCGGTTTTTGTTCTACCAGGTCGTCATTCGACCAGTCGTAGGCGGAGATCAACTGCCGCATGAAACGGTCCACACCGCCCGCGAGCCCCGAGGAGAGTCCGACATGCGCTTCGGTGAAACGGTTGACGGCATACTTGAGCGTGGCGGAGTGATAGAGGGTTGCGCATTTTTCCATGACGGCCGCGATATGAATCCAGTCCTCGGAGAGGTTCCAATCCCCGTAGTCGGGGATGAATCCTAGGGGCGTGACCAGCCTTGCCCACAGATCGGCATAGTGCTTGACGACGGAACTGTCTTCGGTGCGCACGGTCGGGACGTACTCGTTATATGCGATGAAGCTGTACAACCAAATGCTCTGATAAGCTCCGGAATCCTCCATCGACCATTTATCCAGGCTGTCTGCGAAAATATGGCGCCCCATCTTTAGCCACTGTTGCGACTTCTCGTGCGCGGGAAAGGAAGATCCCGCGGCAGCCAGGTTCAGGGCGCGGAGGATGCTTCTGTTCATGGGGCCGTACTCGGGCATCATTTCGATCGGTCGCATCGCCAGGTCGACGACGGTCTCGATTTGAGCGGTTTCTTCAGCGGTGAAGTCCGCTGCTGCTTTGATTTCGTTGTAGGTGCTGATATACGGCTCGGGCTCGAACATCCAGCCCAGTGTCGGGAAGTCCGCGTTACGTAAGGTAATGTTCTGTGTTTCCTGGTACGTCTTGAGTGTGCGGTAAACACCATACACGTCGAGCAGGTAGCGCTTTGCCCGATCCAGATAGCACACTGCCCCCGTTTGCTTGTGGCGCATGGCCTCGGCGGGCGCGACGGTCCCGACAAACTGGAAGGTGTTCTGGAGTTTGCCCCGATCGCGCAGTGCAGCTTTGCCCTCTTCAATCGCCCGGTGTCGGCGGGCGTCATAGTCCTGCCAGATGAGGTCTGCGACCTCGTAGGCATAGTCCAGGTAGATCTGCCGTTTCATTCGTTGCCTCTGAAAATTGTTCCGTTTGTATGGTCCGGTCGAGTGGTGGGAAAGTTGCAATCTGCGAAAATATAGGTGACCGCCTTTGTGTCAACNGNTGCGCGCGAGCTTGATAGGACATTTGACTTCGGGCATATTGATGGGCAATGTGCCCACTTAACTGGNCGTACCCGAGATGATCCCATTCCCCGCACGCTTTTTTGACGACGCGCGCTTGCGCTGGCCGCTTTTTGCCGCCCTGCTGTGTGCGCTGGCNGCGCTTTCGCTGCGATCGCTGACGGGACTGATGCTGGACGCCCACGATCTTGAGAATTTTCTCGACAGCGCCGCGATCAGCGAAGATTTAGCCTATCTATTNACCACCGACAAACACCATACCTCGGGGCGGCCGCTCTACGAGTTTATCATCTGGGTGGGCTATGTGCTCTGGGGGGACGATGNGCGCTATTTTCATCTGCTGGGCATCGCATGGCACGTGGCCGCCGCGCTGCTGCTGACGCGGCTGTGCCAGCGCCTGGGCGCGGAATGGACGACGAGCGCGGCTACNGGNCTGCTCTTTTTCTACGCCGCATCGCACTATCGCGCTATACACTGGATATCGGCCCAGTGTTATGTAGTGTCGTTTATCCTGCTGTGCTGTGGCNTACTCGCCCATATCGCGCGGGACGANGGCAAACCGTGGGCAGGTGCGGCGCTNTATATCGCGCTAATTTGCGGGCTGCTGGTGCACACGGCTACGATCGTCGTGCTGCCGCTGGCCGCGGCGCGGTCCTGGTCGCAGCGGCGACAGGTCGCCGCTGTGCTGAAGAGGTTGGCCTGGCCATTTGCCGTNGGCGTGCTGGGGGTAGTGGCCATTCGCACCTACTACGCCAATGCCCCGCAAGTCGGGCAATTGAGTGGCGGCTTTGATCCCTTCGGTCATGTTGCAAGCCTGCTCTACATGATTAGCCGCCTGTTTACCACGGCCTATGCTCTACCCTTTGCTTTAGGCGAGACGGCGCGGTGGGAGCCGGTCGTTGGGGGTGTGGTACTGTTGGGCTGCGGTGCGCTGGCCTTGCGCCGCNGNGGNACCGCTTCNTTCTGGGCCGTCTGGACGGTGGCCTGCTTGCTGCCCTTTCTCGCGCTGGCCCCCGAGCATATTGCTGCGCTGATGCCGGGGCCGTCGCGCTATCTCTATGCGGCCAGTGCCGGCGTGGCTGCCCTNGGCGGTNTGCTGCTGGGGCAACTGGCCGGGCGGGTGGGGCGCTCCGTCTTTCTATTGCTGATACCGCTGNCCTTGTTAGGACANTTCAATTTGCAGCATGCCGAAGGCATGTCCCACTATCTATCCGGACGCACGGCGATGGTGGGCCGCGAGTGGGAGACGGNCACCGCGCAATTGGAGCAGGCTATGGAATGCTGCGCAGCGTGGCTGCCGCTGGANGATACCTATCATCGGATTTTTGTAGCCCAGTTGGCCCTGGGTGCGGAGGTGGATGCGCGCCTGGTAGACGCGCGCCAGCGTCTGCCCGCAAGTCCCGTGTTGGCGATATTGGGCGAAGTGCTGGCGGTGGAAAACGCGGATCCCCAGGTGCGCGGTGCCGCCCTGCGAAATATTGAACAGCACGTACTCGATGTCGGTGAGAGCAGGGGCGATTTGCACCATATTGCCGATACTTTTTTTCGCAATCGAGGCGTGGGATTGGTAGAGGCGGGCCAGTATGGGCGAGCGTTGCCCGCCCTGAGCCAGGTCCTAAAGCGGCATCCGCAGGACCAGGATATCGTCATTTACTGGGCCTATGCCCACTTTCACCTCGGAAACTATGCAGAAGCGGCTCGCGCCTGGACCTTTGTCGANAAGCCCGAATGGGTGGTACAGACGTGGAAAAAGGCCGTGGCCGCCGCGCCGGACGATGCCCATGTTCGCCTCGAATTGGCCCGCAGCTTGACCCTGGACGACAAACGGGCCGAGGCCATCGAGCAATACCAGATGCTGTTGGAGACCAACGCCAGCGCCGAGGTGCATTTTGAACTGGCGCTGATGTATTTGCACGGGGGCGATAGAGTGGCTGGGCGCAAACAATTTGCATTGGGCGTAGAACAGTACGGGCTTGCCACAGCAGAGCGCCTTGGCNTCGAGGGCCAACTGCGGGAATTNACTGAGCGGCAGCCAGCGTCNGCGGCTGCCGAATTGCTGGNGCGCTACTGGCCGCCGTAAAGCGGTNCAGCGTATGAGTGCCGCGTCGGATGANCNGGTTCGATGTCAAGNTTATAGNTCTCCGCTACGTCCCAGTACAAANTGTGGGGCCAANCCGATGNNGNANCNTTAGATCTNTTGCCACAGACCATTCCACAAGGAGAGCCAATTGTGAAAATTGCGATCAAAGACGTTGAGAGGATCACGGTCCAAGTGCCCTTTACGCCACGGTGCAAAATCTGGTGTGCCCGCGAGCAGTACCAGTGGGATATTAGCGAAGTTATTCGCCTTACCACCGATACGGCCGATCTGGTGGGCTACGGTGAGACCATGCCACATTATACCTGGGGCCGGGTCACGGACGAGGCCATCGAACGAGTGAAAGGGGCCAATGCCGCCGATTTTCTCGGCGACGATTCCCTCGGGGCGGGCCTGCAGATGGCTATCTACGACCTGGTGGGTAAAGCCCATGGAGTTCCGGTCCACCGCCTGTTCAATCTGCCGCAAGTGCGGCAGTGGTGCCCCATTTCGTGGTGGAATGTCGATATGCCGCCCGAAGAGTTTGCCGCCGAGGCCCGGGAGGCGGTCGCGCGCGGCTATACTTCGCACAAGATTAAGGGGCGGCCCTGGTGGGATATCTACGCCCAGGTTGAAGCTATCGCCCAGGCTGTGCCCGACTACTACCACCTCGACATCGACTGGAATCAGATGCTGGTCAACGCAAGCAATGCCGCTCCTGTGCTGCAGCGCCTCGATCAGTATCCGATAGTCAGTCTCTACGAATCGCCTATTCCCCAGGGCGATGTCGAGGGCAACCGCCGCCTGCGCGACAAAATCACCCGTCCTATAGCGCACCACTTTGGCAACCCGCCCTTTCCAACGGCCATGCGCGAGGAGGCCTGCGACGGTTTTGTCATCGGCGGCGGGATCGGCCGCGTTTTGCAAGAGGGTATCCAGGCGGCCGGCTTCGACAAGACTTTTTTTCTGCAAATTGTCGGCACCGGTATTACCACGGCCCTCTCGCTACAACTGGGCTCCGTGCTCAGTCACGCTCAGTGGCCGGCGGTCAACTGCCTCAATATCTACCAGGAGGATTTGCTGGCAACGCCCCTGACCATCCGCGGCGGCTACGCCGAGACCCCAGAGGGGCCGGGGCTGGGTATCGAAATTGACGAAGAGGCCCTGAGTCGTCTGCGCATGGAGCCCCCATATGAGCATCCGCCTCTGCGCTTGTTGTTAGCTCTGGTTTGGCCCGATGGGCGCAAGCGCTACTACGCCAATATCCACCAGTGCTGGTACGACGCGCTCAAGGGCAATATGCCCATCCACGAGACCGGGGCGCGGTTGGAATACGTTGACGACGACGGCTCGCCCGATTGGGAGGAGATGCAACAGCGGGCCGCCGATTCCGGGCCGGTTTTTTCTGCCGCATAAGGGACCGGGGGGGACCGGCTCAGGGCAGGCAGAGAATTTTCATCGCGGTCCGTCGTAGACTGAACGATAAGATTTTTTATCGCTCAGCTGCGATGGACCGCTTTTTGCATTTTGTGGCTTCATGACGACGAAGGCACAGATGCATTGGCGACCGGCGCTGTGGACGGCGCTGGCGTTCGGATTTGGTATCGGGTTAGGACGGATGGTGGATGTCTCTCCCGAGTGGGTGGTGGTCGGCTGTGCAGTGATGTGGTTGGTTGCGAGTTTGATGTTGTACCGAGGTGGAGAGTGGACGGGTTGGATTGTGGGGGTGGTGGTCGTTTTGCTGGGGGTATTGCGTTACCAGATCGATGCGGCGCTGTCCCCTTTGCCCCACATGGTCGGACTCGGGGTCTTCGGCCAGCGCGGTGTGGTCACCGGGCGTATCGTCGAAGAGCCGGAGCGGGGTGCGGAGCGCGTGCGCTTTGTTATTGCGTTAGAAAAGGTCGCGGCTGACAGCGCGATTTTTCACCTAGCCGGCCGGGCGCTGGTGACGATGAAAGGAGTGTCTTTGCCGGCCGACTACGGGGATCGGGTGTCACTTGCGGGGCGCTTGCGGCGACCGCATCCGGCGCGCAATCCGGGGGCGTTCGACTACCGGGCTTTTCTGATACAGCAGGATATTCACGCCACGCTTTTTGTCGGCAAGGCGCAGCAGGTGGTGGCGGTGGAATCGCTGCCGGGATACTGGCTCAACGAGGAACTGGTATTGCCGATGCGGCGCGCGGTGCGAGAGACAGTCGAGCGCAATCTCGACGGTGCGTCGGCCGGGTTGTTGCAGGGCCTGTTATTGGGCGAGAAACGGCGGATTCCCGACGAGGTGCGCGACGCTTTTCGCGACACCGGACTCGCGCATGCGCTGGTGGTCAGCGGGTTGCATGTCGGGTTGGTGGCAGCATTCTTTTTCTTTGGCTTGCGGCTGCTGCGGTTGTCCGATCGGGCCAGTTCGGTGGCGACGATTATGGCGCTGGTGCTCTACGCGCTGCTGACCGAGGCGCAGGTGCCGGTAGTACGGGCGGTGCTGATGGGGGCGGCGGTGTTGCTGGGGCGGATACTGGGTCGGCAGGGAGATGTTTTCAATACGCTGGGGCTGGCGGCGTGGGTGATTCTGATTTTGTGGCCGGATAGTCCGTGGAGCCTGAGTTTCCAACTTTCCTTCGGCGCGACCTGGGCGATCGTCGCGTTGCACAAGCCACTGGCGTTACTCTTTCCCGCAGCCTGGCGGCGCGAGGATCACTGGGTCGGGCACTGGCTGGTCAGTCCATTGTGCGCCTCGCTGGCGGCGCAATTGGGTACGGGTCCGTTGATCGCCTATGCCTTTCAGCAGGTGGCGCTAGTGTCGCTGGTGGCGANTCTGGTGGTGGGGCCATTGCTGGCGGTGGTCCTGGGGCTGGGGGTCCTGGCGGCGTTGACGGGTTGGGCATTGCCGTGGGTGGCGACGGCGTTTAATGCGGCTAATTATCTGGTGATTACGGCGCTGTTAGGGCTAGTCGAGTGGATGGCGGGTTTGCCTTTTGCCGCAGTAGAGGTGCCGCGTCCGGGCGTGGGTTTCCTGGTCTTTGCAGCTGGATTGTGCTTGTTGGGGCCGCTATTGCCGCACAGCGTGCGGGTGCGCAAAGCGGCGATATACGCGGTACTCTGTGGACTCAATGTTGCGGTGTGGAGCCATGTGCTGCGCGAGCGCGAGTTGGAAATTGTTTTTTTGGATGTGGGCCAGGGCGACGCGGCTTTTGTACGTTTTCCCGACGGCAAGACCATGGTCATCGATGGCGGCGAGCGCAGTGAGAGATTCGACTACGGTGATCGGGTGTTGGTGCCCTTTTTGCGCCATATGGGCGTGGGCAAAGTCGATGTGGTGGTGGTGTCGCATCCGCACAATGACCATATCGGTGGGTTGGTCGCGCTGCTAGAGCAAGTAGAGGTGGAGCACTTTGTGGATGGTGGCCAGAGCTACGACTCGTGGACGGCCACAAGGCTGCGACAACTGGT
The DNA here is from genome assembly GCA_002724215.1 of Gemmatimonadota bacterium. Lineage (GTDB taxonomy): Bacteria > Latescibacterota > UBA2968 > UBA8231 > UBA8231. The sequence continues at coordinate 9,289 of PBOD01000045.1, forward strand.
CGCTGAACGCGGGGTGCGCTACCACCGGGTTGCCGCTGGCGACAGCCTGGCGGGTTTGGGNGGTGTNGGGGGATTGGTGTTGCATCCCAATGCAGATTATGTCGATTCGTCGGGCGCGTCGCTGCACGGGCTCAACAATGGCTCGGTGGCCCTNCGCCTGGACTACGGGGNGCTAGACGTGCTGTTTACCGGGGATCTGGAGCAGGAGACCGATGCGGCGATGTTGGCCTGGGGGCCGCGATTGGAGGCGGAATTGCTGAAAGTCGCTCATCACGGNTCGCGGACCTCGTCGCAGCCGCGCTTNGTTGCGGCGGTCGCTGCCGAGGTNGCAGTGATGTCNNTGGGGATTGAGAATAAGTTCAAACACCCGGCGCCCGAGGTGGTCGCGCGCTACAGGGACTACGGGGCGCGGGTGNTGCGCACCGATCAGCGCGGCGCGGTGAGGGTGGTAATAGACGGCGCGCAGATGCAGGTAGAGACGATGCTCCAGCCTANATCCACAGCGCGGGCTGTTCGATAAAGGTCCGCACCCGATCTAAAAAGCGCGCGGCCGGCGCCCCGTCGAGGACGCGGTGGTCGAAGCTCAGGCTCAGCGCCATTAGCGCGCGCGGCACGATTTCCCCTTTGAAGACGGCGGGCTTTTCGATAATGCGGCCCAGGCCCAGAATTGCGGCCTGCGGCAAATGGATGATCGGCGTAAAAGCGTCGATACCGTACATGCCGAGATTGCTGATAGTGAAGGTCCCGCCCTGNAGCGCGTCCGGGCTCAAGGTGCGGCGGCGGGCCTTGAAAGCGAGGTCGCGAGCCTCGGCGGTCAGGTCGGCCAGGCTCTTGGTCTGGGCGTCGCGAATGACCGGCACCAGCAGACCGTCTTCGGTATCGACGGCGAGCCCGAGGTGCACGGATTCGTGCTGGCGGGGCGCGCCGTTTTCCCATGCGGCGTTGATCTGGGGGTGCTCGGCGACGGCGAGGGCGGTGAGCTTGGCGATCAGGTGGTTGTAGGTGGGAGCCTCGGTGCCTTGTCCGCTTTTGAGCGCGGCGCGCAAATCGACCAGGGCAGTGGCGTCGGCCTCGGTGGTCAGGGTGACGGCCGCGGTTTCGCGCTGGCTTTGCAAGAGGTGGCCGGCGATCAATTCGCGGATGCGGCCAGCCGGACTGGGGGCGCTCTGGGCGGCCGTGCGGACATCGATTTCGCGGATGCGGCCGCTGCGGCCACTGCCCTTGAGGTGAGTCCAGTCGATACCCAGCTCAGCGGCGACGCGGCGGGCGCGCGGGCTGATGGCGGGGGTACCATTGCGGGCGGGGGCAGTGGTTGTTGGCGAGGCTACAGGGGAGGCAGTCGCTGTGGTGGGCGNTNNNCTCGNCNGGCTGCAGCAAATAACCCAGCAGCGCGCCTACCGGCACGGTATCGCCGGGCTGCGGTGCGCCGTCCGGAATGCGCAGTACGCCGCTCGAGAAGGTCTCGACCTCGTTGAGGGCCTTGTCGCTTTCCACCGTAAAGAGGATCTCGCCTGCCTCCACCGACTCGCCGTCGGCCTTTAGCCATTCGACCAGCGTACCCTCCTCCATGGTCCACCCCAATCGGGGCATGACGATTTCTTCGGCCATAGCTCTTCTCCTACTCGGCGATCAGGTCGCGAATGGCCCGGGCGATGTCTTCTTTTTTCGGCGTCACCGCCGCTTCCAATGGCGCGCTATAGGGCGTGGGCACCTGCACGCCATTGAGGCGGCGCACCGGGGCGTCGAGATCGTCGAAGGCGCGGTCGACCACCTGCGCGGCGACTTCGGCACCGATGCCGCAGGGGGCGAAGGTCTCGTCGATGATCAGCAGCCGGCCGGTGCGGTGCACCGAGGCGAGAATCGTCTCCATATCTAAGGGCGCAGTGGTTCGCGGATCGATCACCTCGACCGAAATGCCCTCGGCTGCCAGTTCGTCGGCGACCATTAAGGTCAGTGGCACCATGGTGGTCAGCGCCACGGCAGTGAGGTGCTCGCCGGGGCGGCAGACTGCGGCCTGGCCGAAGGGGATGGCGTAGTCTGCCGCGGGCACGTCGCCCTTGCTGTTGAGCAGCGATTTATGCTCGAGGAAGAGGACCGGATCGTCGCCTTTGAGCGCGGTGGCGAACAGGCCCTTGGCGTCGTGGGGATTGGAGGGCAGCACTACCCGAAAGCCCGGCAAGTGGGTAAAGATGGGGTAGTAGTTGCCCGAGTGATGGGTGGCCGCCGCGCCGCCGACGCCGATGCAGCCGCGCAAAATGATCGGCATCTTGAGCCGACCGCTGCTCATGTACTGCATCTTGGCGATCTGGTTGACCAATTCGCCGAAGGAGTCGAGGATAAAGTCGAGGAACATGAAGTCGACCACCGGCCGGGTGCCGGTCATCGCCGCGCCGGCGCAGAGGCCGACGAAGCCGCGCTCGACGATGGGCGTATCGCGCAGTCGCACATCGCCGTAAAGCTCGTGCAGACCGGCGGTGGTGTTGAAGTTGCCGCCGCGCGGGCCGATGCCCTCGCCGACGACGAAGATCGTTTCGTCCACGGCCATGGCCGCGGTCAGCGCCTCACGTGCCGCATCGATATAGGTGAGCTCACGCATGGGTCTGGCTCCCGTGGCTGAAGATGTGGTCGGCGACGGTCGCTGGGTCGGGCCACGGGCTGTCGTGGGCAAATTGCACCGCGGCGGCCACTTCGGCATCGACTGCACTTTCGATGCCGTCAATTTCGGTCTGGCGGGCGGCCCCTTCTTTTACGAGGCGGGCGGCGAAGGTGGCGATGGGGTCGCGTTTTTTCCAGGCCTCGACTTCCTCCAGGCTGCGGTAACCGCCGTCGCGCATGCCCTCGGCGTGCGGGCGCGTGCGGTAGGTCTTGCATTCAATGAGCGTGGGGCCACCACCCGCACGAGCCCGCTCTACCGCTTCCCCTGCGATCTGGTAGATCAGGGCGACATCGTTGCCATCAACGACGATGCCGGGCAGTCCGTAGGCGGCGGCGCGGTTGGCGACTTTGGGGTTTTTGGTAGTGTTGGCGAAGGCGACCTCGGTGGCGAACTGGTTGTTCTCGCAGACGAACAGCACCGGCAATTCCCAGGTGGTAGCGAGGTTGATGCCCTCGTGGAAGGCGCCATTGGCGACTGCGCCGTCGCCGAAGAAAGCCACGCCGACGCGATCGACGCCTAGCAACATAAAGGAGTAGCCGGCGCCGGCGGCTTGGAGGATGCAGGGGCCGACGATGCCGCTGGTGCCCATCATGCCGACTTCGGGCGAAAAGAGGTGCATTGAGCCGCCGCGCCCCTGTGAGCAGCCAGTGGCCTTACCGAAGAGCTCGGCGACCAGTTCGTTGGGCGGCACGCCCTTCGCTAAGGCGTGGCCGTGGCCGCGATGGGTGCTGAAGACCGCGTCGTCGTCGCGCAGGTGGGCGCAGACGCCGGAGGCGATGGCCTCCTCGCCGACATAGGTATGGCAGGCGCCGGGTATCAGGCCGGCCTGGTAAGAGCGCGCGAGTTGCTCTTCGCAGCGGCGGATGGTCAGCATCTGGCGATAGAGTGCCAGGGCGGTGTCCCTATCTGGCAAGGGGGCTCCGGCCATTGATTGTGCCTGTTTTGCCTGCGGCTTGGGTTTCTGCGCCGTTGTCTTTCGCTGCTTGGCCATCAGTTTTTGTCTCCGCGATACGCGATGCCGTCAATTTCAACCAGAATGCCCTTGAACATATCGCCGGCGCCTACCAGGCGGCGGGTCGGCACCGGGCCGCCGGCGAAA
>PBOD01000046.1 GCA_002724215.1 Gemmatimonadota bacterium
CCTCTCGATGTGCCCCACCAGTGAGATCGAGTCCAGCCCGTGCTCTTTCATAAGATACTTTTGCGATGCCCCGTGCGAGTAGGTGTCCTGCAAACCAATCCGGGTAAGACCGGCCCCTACCCCGCGTTCGGCGAGCAGTTCAGCGACGGCCGTACCCAGGCCGCCGAACACGGTGTGATTCTCCATGGAGACCACGCCAAAGCGGGTGCGGGCCGCCGACTCGACTACGGCCTCATCGTCGAAAGGTTTGAGCGTGGTTGCGTGGTAGTGGTCCACGGAGAAACCGCGCTGGCGCAAGACCGCCGTGGCATACATGGCTTCTTCCGTGCAAATGCCGCTGCTGACCAGCGTCAGATCCGTGCCACTGGCAATGCGACGCACTTTGCGAAACAGCGTGCGGTCGTCCGCAGCAAAGAGGCGCGAGACCTCTTTGCGCAGCATCCGGACATAGACCGGACCGTCGATTTGGTGGGCAATGTCCAGGACGGACTCGACATCGGTCGCGTCACCGGTTTCGAGTATGGTCATATTGGGAACTGAGCGCAGGACGCCGATGTCGTTGATCGCCTGGTGACTCGCCCCGCCGGGCGTGGTGATGCCGGGCAGAAAGCCAAACATCCGCACTTTGAGGTTGGGATAGGCAATGGACATCTCGATCTGGNCTNNGAGGTNGNGATAGGCNATGNACATCTCGATCTNNNNCAGAGCGCGGCGATACATAAAAACCGCAAAAGTGTGGACGTGGGGCAGGTAGCCCTCGCGTGCCATACCGCCGGCCAGACTCATCATGTTCTGNTCCGCCATNCCCATCGAAAAGAANCGATCGGGATAGGCGGCCTTAAATTCNTTGATCTCGGTCGAACCGGTAAGNTCNCCGGAAAAGACCACGACNTCCGGTTTGTCGACGGCAAACTCCACCAGGTTGCGCATGTGGACATTGGTGACNGTNTNCATCTTCNGGGCTCCCTNACATCGTTTCCCTGAACTTCACGAACTCCGCTTTCTCAGCCTCGTCTTTGAAGCGAACAAAGTGCAGGTGGGGCTTGCGGTGTTCGAGCAATGGAATGCCCTCTGCGGTGTTGGTATCGGCCAGGATAAAGTGCGGCTGGCCCGGATGCGCTACGGCTGCGGCGTCGACCAGCGCGGAAATNTCGTGCCCGTTTACGCGGATCACGCTGGCGCCAAATGCTGCAATCCGCGCATCGAGAGGCTCGATATTCATGACGTCTTTGGTAAGACCGTCAACCTGCTGACCGTTGACATCGACATANACGCCCATGTTGTCGAGGCCGTAGAAGCACATCGCCTGAATCGCCTCATAGGTTTGGCCCTCTTCAAACTCGCCGTCCGACATAAAGACCCATACGCNGCCTTTTTCGCCGCGGANCTTGCGCGCCCATGCGATACCGGCCGCTTGACTGAGGGCCTGGCCGAACGATCCGGTGGTCAGCTCCATACCCGGCGAGTGTTCTGCNCCGATCATCTCTACCGAGCTGCCGTCCTGGTTGAATTCGAACAGCGCCTCGGGGTCCATGCGCCCAACCTCGACCAGCGCCGCGTATACCGCGACCGCGTAGTGGGCCGCCGATAGGAGGAGCCGGTCGTAGTCCTCGGTCCGCGGGCCATTGTAGTCGGCACCGAGGTCGTGTTTGCCCGGCGCGGGGACTCCGGAGAAGGGCCCCGGCTTCATGGGGGCCAGACTGGGGCCAATGTTGAGCACGCAAGTGTAGAGTGCCGCGAAAATTTCGGCCGATGAGAGTGCCTGGCTCAGATAGCAGCCGTCTTGCTTAATCGTAAGCTCTAAGGCGCGCTTGCGAATACCGTGGGCAATGCGCCGCGCCCGCTGGATGTCGTCGACAGCCCCGTGGACCATCGGTTCAGCATCTTCCATGCGCCGGTCTCTTCTGATGAAGCGTGTTTTGACAGATATGTACGGGAATTATAAAGGCCTTTTCGGTCGTCGGGTCAAGCGGTCCGGGCGTCTGCTTGACCCGACGGCATAAAAATGNCTATTCANNATTATNNNGTCCTTATTGATGAATGCTTTGTTGAGGGCATAANTTTTGGAAGCCGAACACACACACCTCCCGTCCGGCAGCGAAAGCACAGCCCCGTNAGCCGCTGCGGTCGGAGTGACGCCCACGCGCGAGCCGGCCGTGGCCGGCGAGCAGATGCAGCGGCACGGCTTCTGCATCCTGGACGGCGTCATCCCGTCCTCCGCCATCCCGGCCCTGCGGGCCAGCGCCCAACGCACCGCGGTAGCCCACGACAGCTGGCACCTCGATGGCGCCAACGCCGGCGCGGCGCTGGACGGCTCCGTCGCGGCGTGGCACGTGGGGANCGTGCTCACCTACGACCAGACGATGGCGGCGTGTATCGGTGACCGTCGGGTGCTCGACGTGGTCNAAGAGGCCTTCGCCACGACCGAAATCAAGATCAGCTACACCACGTTGCAGGTAAACAGGCCTCGCTGCCAGCAGTTGAGCTGGCACGCGGACGGCAACCTGGCGNAGACCCTGCACTACCCGCCGCCTAACGAAGCGTTGCGTCGCCCCGCGCACATCAACGCGCTCTACATGCTGAGCGACTTCACCGTGGCCAATGGCGGTACCTGGATCGTGCCCGGCTCTCATGCACGACCGGCTGCCAAAGATCCGTACACCGCGTGGTCGACGGAAGCCCGGAACTCGCCTTACTCGGAGGCCGTGCACGCGACCGGAACCGCCGGCTGCGTGTGCGTGATCGACTGCCGAATATGGCACTGCATGCCGCCGAACCGGACCGACGAGCCGCGCGTCATGGTCAACGTGCGGTACGCGCCCAAGCGAGTGCCCATCGAACTGTTGGTAGAGCCCACTGCTGGTCAGCCCCCTTGGCCGCCCATGCCCCAGGCGGTGTTCGAGGGGCTCCCCGCCAAGTTGAAGCCGCTNTACGCCCACGCCCCGCTCCCTCCGCCGCCACGTGCCACGCACGCGTTGNGCCTGTACCTCAACGACGAACTGATNTAGTGCCGCCGCGCACGCTTTCGTGCTGCTGCATCTACGGCGCTGTCAGTGCAGTGTCCCTATTAGTCCCAGCGCGGCAAGCCGGCGAAAACGGCGGCGGGCTTTTGCCGGCGGCGCGCCCCCGTTCCGGTTAATTCATAGTGCCCCCCCGCCTCGGTGGCAAAGCGCAGCACCTCGCCGCTGAGCGAACGCTCGGCACCGGTGTTTAGATCGCGCAACAGCGCGTCACTCTGCGACCACGGATTGTGCACGGCGCATTCACCGCCCGCTTCGCTGGCAATGTGCACCCACTCTACCAGCCCGTCGCGGTACGAGGCGCTGACCAAGAATGCCCCCTCGGCGCGCAGGGTGTCAAAAGACGCCTCGCCCCAGCCGTCCGGCAGGCAGGGAAAGAGGCGGATCTTGCCGCCCCAACTCTGCAACAGCATCTCCATCACCGCCGCGGCGGCGCCGAAGCCCGCCTCCAGGGTGTTGATAAAGCCGTGCTCAGCCGTGTAGAAACCGGTCTGGCGCCAGTCGACGCTCACCTGCAGGGTGTTGGGCAGGGCCACTTGATCAGTGTAAAAGCGCAACATGGAGTGGGCCATGCGGGCGCGCCGGGCGCGGCAGGCAATNAGCGCCGCCCAGGGGAAGGACCAGCCCGACCAGTGGCCGGTGCCGATGTGGCGCAGATGGGCCAGGGAGCGCTCGATCAAATCCCGCTCGGCCTCGTCGCCTTCGACGTGCAGCAAGCCGAGGGGGTGAATGGCCAGCAAGTGGGAGAAGTGGCGGTGGCTGTGCTCCAGCGGCACCCCGGCGTAGACCTGGATGCCATCCTCATCGGCGGGCAGCGGCGCCAGATTTTTCAGCGCCTGGCGATAGGCCTCGGTGGCCCGCTCGTCCATGGCCAGCTGCNGGGCGGCTTCAATAATCGCGGTGAAAAGATAGCGCACCAGCGCCANGTCAAAGGCTGCATCCCGGCCCTTGCGCACAATGTCGTCGTACTCGGGAGAGTAGGACCAGGGCACGTGCAGGACGCCCTCTTCGTCGGCTTCGAGAAAGCCCAGCCAGAAGCGGCCCACCGCCTCCATAAAAGGCCAGGCTTTGTCGCGCAGAAAATCCCGGTCGCCGCTGTACGCGTAGTGCAGCCAGAAGTGCTGGGCCAGCCAGGCGCCCACCCCCACCTGCAAATTCCAGGGGAACCACATAAAGCCCACGCCCTGACCGAAGATGTCCATGTTGGCCGGCAGATAAGCCCCGTCCCAGCCGAAGAAGGTGCGGCAGTTGTCCTCAAAGCGCGGCAACTGGTCCACCAGCAACTGGTAGAGCGGCATGGCCAATTCGAGGCGGTTGGCGGCGAAGATGGGCCAGTAGTTCATCTCCGTCTCCAGATTGTGGTGCAGATCGCCGTAACAGGGGGGAATGCGCGTATCGGGGTTCCACACGCCCATAATGCTGACGGGGTATTTGTCGGCCCGCGCGTTGCAGCCCAGCTTGTACATCTCCGCATACCACAGGCGCTCCAGCGCCTCGTCGGGCACGCTCAGGTGCGAGCGGGTCCAGAAGCGCGACCACCACGCCAGGTGTTGTGCGAAGCAATCTTCGCGCCCCTGCCAGGCGGTCACCGCGGCGGCCGCCTGTTGCNGCAGGTCCTCGTCGGCTGTGCCCCGGAGCACGGTGACGGCGCAGCGCGCCCGGTGTTGCCCCTCGCCCTGCTGGCGGGCGAAGACCGCGTACTGCTCGTCGCCGCTATATCCCTGGGTGAAGTAGCAATCCGGGCCCTGGCCGCCGTACTGGGGCTCGGGATAATCCCATATGCCCATGATCTCCTGGCTGCGCTCGTCCAGGCGGCGGGCGACGCGGCAAGGGGGCAGCGCCAACGGGCCGCGGGTCTCCATTTCGATCTCGACGATATTTTCGCGGGCGTGCACATAGCCCCAGAGACTCAGTGTCCCCTGCGGCAGGTGCAATTCCAGCGCAAAGGCGGCCTCGTAGAGCGACAGCTTGCCCTCCAGGGCGTCCGGCGCCTGCGGCAGCGGCCATTCGATCCGGCCGATGGGCAGCTTGTTGCCCCAGACCTGGTCGGGCGGGCGCACCGGATCAAAGACGCGGCAGCGGGGATCAAAGCTATTGTCGCGCGCCTGCCGCAGGGCCGTGCGGTAGTCCATNCCCGGCTCCAGGCTCTGGTCGGCGCGCCGCTCCCAGACGTCGGCCTTGTCGAGGNNGAGCACCATGCGGTCCTCCTCGAACCACAGCACCGCGCCCAGATCGCCGTTGCCCAGGATAAACCCTTCGAAGTAGGTANCAGGCACGGTCTCGTAGCGCAGATCGTGACGGGCGACTCGGTCGCGGAGACGCACGCTATTGCCGTTCACGGTTTGGTTATCCTCCTGCTTCGTCGCGNCTGCCGGGCCCGTCGGACGCCGGTCGNATCGACCGACCGGGAGGCCGCGGCGGGGCGCACCAGATTCGGCCTTGAAGCCTCTCGCTCTATTCTTTAAGTTTGCCCGTTCCGAGCCAATATAAGCCACCGCTCCCTACAGGCAAAGGCAAAGCAATTTGACTCCCGAACAGCGCTATTTTTTCGATCTCACCGGCTATCTGCACCTCGAAGGGGTACTGCAGGGCGCGCAATTAGCCGCCGCCCAGGAAGCGGCCCAGCGCTATATCGACACGCCGCCCGAGCAGCTGCCGGAGGGCTTTCACATCGATCTGGACCGCGAGCACTTCCACTGGTATCTGTACGCCTTCGCCTTCGACAAGGTCCTCGAGCGGCTGGCCGTGCACCCCGAGACCTGGCCGATCCTGCTCGAACTGACCGNCGGCAAACCGCGGCTGGCCGGCGGCAATATGATGTGCGACACGCACGGCAAGCCCTTTCACCCCCTGCACTCGGGGCACGAAATCACCTTCAAACAGGGCCAGCCCGGCTGGCGCCAATCGTTTGTTAAGGACGGCAAACTANACAACAACGACCTGGTGTTTTTCTTTTACCTGACCGACGTCCACCCCGGCGACGGCGGGCTCATCGTCGTGCCCGGTTCGCACAAGGCCAATTTCCCGCGCGATAATAGCTATTTCTATCCGGAAAGTTATACCGACGACGGGTACAACGACGACTATTTCAGCACCGAAGTGCCCGAAGGAGTGAAGAATTTCACCCCCAAGGCCGGCGACGTGGTCATCATCTCCGAACACCTTACCCACGGCGCCCTCTCCTGGGCGCCCCGGGACCGGGACCGCCGCTTCCTCACCNTGCGCTACACCGTGCAGCACATCGGCCCNANCGACCCCTTTCCCGACGGGNTCAAAGCCCGGCTGTCGCCGGAAACACTGGAACTGATCGCCGTGCAAGATTTCCACGACACCAAAGAAATCACCACGCGCCCTACCGTGACCTTGAGTTGAGTAGATGAACGAGCTAAGCGGCATGACCCCAGAGCAGCGCTATTTTTTCGACCTCACCGGCTATTTGCACCTCGAAGGGGTGCTGCAGGGCGCGCAATTAGCCGCCGCCCAGGAAGCGGCCCAGCGCTATATCGATACGCCGCCGGAAGAAGTCCCCGCCGGCCTCGAGATCAATCTCGAGCGCGAGCACTTCC
>PBOD01000047.1 GCA_002724215.1 Gemmatimonadota bacterium
ACCCGACGCACAGAAGCAAAGAAATCCTTCCCGCTGGCATTGCGGTGTGCAGCCTTTTTCGATTTCACTGGTCCGATGACCCTAAAGATGTCGTGTATTAAGCCATCTGGTTTGGTCAAATAGAACAAAATTAAGTCGCCCTGTTTTGCGTTTCGGCTTACGCTCCAATCGAACGTTTGCTTACGCATCGTCAATTGGTCTTTAAATTCTTCACCCACCGGTTGGATCCACGCGTTTCGACCTACTTCATATAACGCCCGCAGTTCGATTATTTCAATGTGCTCGGGTGAATTCGGCCAGTTATGCTCCCAGCAAACGATACAATCGACTCCTCGACGTGAGTGTTTGTGGCGATCGAAGTTGATCGATTTGTATTCAAATTCAATCCGCTTCTTCTGTTCGCCACCTCCCGTTCTAAACCACGCGATGCAGTCTGGAAAATCTTCGCTGACAGATTCTATTTTTATACCCCGCTTCCGCGTCGCCCACTCAGCAAACAGCAATTTTACGCCTTCTTCATTTGTAGGTGCGTATTGCATCAAAGAATTATTTAAGGTCTCAGGTCTCGTTTTCATATTGTCCTATGTATTCAGGCTGGTGTTGATTTAATTAATGCTACGTGCCATGGCGTGTCCAACGCTGTTAACATATGTGATACGCCATTTTTAAGACCAAATCAAGGCTGTTACGTATAACCAACGAGGTCATTTATCATGGACTACAATGTTATGTATGTCTCCTCCGACGAAGCGACTGAGTTGGGCAAACGAGTCCAAGCCTTCCACTATTCCGAAGAACCTACAGATAAGCCCGAAGACGTTAACGCGTTGATAGCCCTTTTTCCGCGCGTATTTATCCGCACCGGATACATCCTGGATTATCACATAGATGCGGATGCCGAAACAAGCATTGCCTCGTGGATCACGCCCTTCGCGCGTCGACCGGATGACCCACCACCGGAGCAGTTTGTCGGCTTTGACCCCCTTCCTTTTGAACGGGAGAGCCTGGGCTATACCCCCGAAGAGGCACACGAGCAGGCTGCGGTAAATCGCTTGTATCAGTATCTCGATTATGAGCAGAGCCCAGAGGGCCTATTCGAGTATGCGTTTGCTATGCTCGAGTTGACTTCATGGCGGGCGGGATGGCATGCGGGGGAGTGGTCCGACTCCTCACCTATCTTCTGCGAGGAGGATTTCAAATCCTATTTACACGAAGCGCCCGAGGTCCCCGCCTACCCAGATCATTACGGACCTGAGGTTAGGCTCGAAAAGCAGGGCGGGATCGTAGAATTCATGGTATTCAGTCCCATAGGAAGGGCTCGCATTTATACTCTGTTGGTGCACGTCAAAGAGAATGGAGCCTTCGATTGTCGTTCAGGGCGAGTGTGGTGCGACGATCTCAACATGGGTGGAATAGTTTACTGAGAAAGGATGAAAGCACTATGACGCCTGACGAATACTCACTGCCCTCGGAAGAGCAGCTCATCGATCGGATAACGGCCGGTGACCCCATAACGGCTGAATTGCTCTTGGACGCGCTCGATCACGCCTCTGCGAAAGAGCTGTTCAGGCAAATGCAGGAGCGGTGCCCAGCGGACATGATGCTCCCGGCAGAGACCGTGCACCACCTGGTGGGCGCGGACCTGTGCTTCCTCCAATGTGAGGCCGTGATCCATACGCTGAAAGAGTGGCAGCATCAGGCCCGTTATTTCGGTGCGGAGCATGCCATCCAAGCCATGGATGGGCTTTTTCTGGGAATGTACCCCACGCGGGGACCCGGCCAACCTGAAATTCTTGATCGGGACTATGTCAAAGGGATCTTTCTTCAAGTTTACCCACGCATCAAGCGATTCCAGAAGGCGGTGATACAGTTCAGACCAGAAGCGTCCGTGCACAACCTTACCATCCGGACTAAGGATCTGATCGCCTTATGCCAATTGCTAAAGAAGGTTCGTGAACTGCAAGCCCTCTCACTCTTACGCAAATCGGAACCTCCGGAGTTAGCCACGTGCGCGGAGCAGTTCGAAGAGCGTCTTGCATCATTTAATGCGGATCGAGATGTACTGGATCCTGCATTTGTGGATTGTAAAGTCGAGTGGGCTCAAGGATCAGCAGCCGATCATGCGGATGCCTACATCGCAGAACTCTTCTCGACGCAATTGCACCCTAAACAAACGGCTATCTCCCGAGAGACCGTACGGGACATGCGGAATCGGCATAGGATAATGGTACCTCGAAGGAAAAGGCGAAAAAAATAACCGCGTAAGTCGCTAAAAATCAAAAGTATATAAAAATGGGGAGTATTCTGCGGAATACTCCCCATTTTTTTGTCCGGCAACTCTGCATCTTTGCTTTCACACGGTGTAAGCCCGTTTGAAGACATGAAAAGGGGGGACATACGGATGAACACAAGTGACCGAATGTGGGACGTCTACGAGGCTGCGAACTATATCGGCTGTGCTGCCGGTACGCTGCGCAACTGGGCCAGTCAGCGTCGGGTGCCTTTTCGAAAGGTCGGCTCGTTACTCCGGTTTTCAAAACAAGACCTGGACCGATGGCTTGAGCGTTGTGCGGTGCATCCCCAGAAGTGATCCCAAGGCTAGTCCGAGGTCGTGAGCCGCAGCTTCCTCATTTTGGGCCGACAACCTTTCCGTCGGTTAAGAGATCGTTTCTCCGTCTGTCGTCGGGTTGGGGTTGCCTCGCTCTGGGTGGACTGGCTCACCTCCGCAAAATGGGAGCATGCTCCGGATCAAGGCCAACTGGTCTTTGAACGCCGAGCCTTAGCCGAACGGACCGGAGTAGCCGAAAGTCAGATACGGACGCTGATGGAGAAACTGGTCGAAATGGGGGAGATAACAGTGGATACTGGACGCCGCGGTACAACCATAACACTATGTAATTATGTAAAATACGCAGATGCGCACGATTTCATAGCGCTTAATCGGCAGACCTTCTATCAATTTCGGCGACAGTTTTCACTCAAATACCGAGCCCCTGCCACGGCCCTGTGGATCGAGTGCCTGCTGCGGGCCAATTACGTCTCCACCTTCCTCGACGGACAGCCGATGGGTCCCGGCGATCTGGTGCTTGGGCGAGGAGAATTCGGTGCCGCAGTGGGTGTCTCCGTGCAGAAAACGCGGACCCTCTTGGACAAATTGGAGCGTTCAGATGAGATCGCCCGCAAAGCAACCAACCTCGGCACGCGTATAAATATACGTAAATACTGGGCTTATGTGTCCACGAAGGGGCAAATCCGCCCGCAAAGTAACCAGCAACTAACCAGCAAACAACCAGCGAGCAACCACTCAGAACAAAGAAACAAAGAAACAAGTACAACAAATGGCGAAGACGTGATTCGCCAAACGTATCTAAAACATAGGAGTGAGCAATGGCCGAACAGCGATTGATATATCGTGATACACCAAAAGAGGTACTCGAGGCATTACGTCACAAGCGTGCTCAGCAGCCTGCAAAGGTCATACGGGCGCGTATTGACCGTACATTGCGCGAGTCAGGATTAAGTGATCGGCAGCTGTCCATTCGATTCGAATCCCTTGATGACAGCGAAGATCCGAAAGCGCATCGCATCTGCCGCGCGTTCGCAGAAGAGGGATCATTCCAAGGAAAGTATGGACTGCTTTTGGCCGGACCTCCCGGCTGTGGCAAGACGACTCTGGCGATTTCGATCATGATCGAACGCGTACACCGCCTGGGGGGATTGAACACGGTACAGTTTTTGAGCCTCGCCGAAGCGATCGAACAGCTCCGGCCCAATCGCCCTGGCCATAACGACATCTCAATAACTGAGCATCCACTCACCGACATCTCGGCCAACGGCCTCGTCATCTTGGACGATCTCGGCATGGTAAAGCGGTCCGAATGGGTTGACACGCAACTCTATAGGATCATCGATGAGCTGTACCGTGCCGACACCCCCACGGTAATCACGACCAATGTAGCGCTGAAAGAGCTAGGCGACCTACAACCCGCACTCACCTCCCGCTTTTTCGCTATGACTACCCTGGTGGAGATGGGTGGACAAGACTTTCGATTAAAGCGAGGAAATGCATGAGGCTACCTGCCGCCGCATGCACGGGCGAAAAAGTGGACCCTACTCGAGAGAGTTCGCCCGAAATCTACCCTGCCTTCGCCCGATGATGAACACTGCCAAGAAAAAAGGCGAGAAGCGTCCGAGTCGGGAGACGATCATAGAAGCTTGTGCTGAATGGCTGGCGACGCCGCAGCCACTCCGCGACTGTAAAACGCTCCACCAACTGGCGCTGCGATTAGGGATTCATGGTAGCGGGCGCTTCTATGCTCTCGCCAATAGTGCGGAGGTATACCACCGTATGCTCGTCAAAACCGCCGGTGGAGCACTGCGGCAGGCACCCCACATCCTCAAAGTGGTGGCTGAACGAGCGCTCGCAGGCCATAGCCACTCGGCGGAGATCTATCTGGGATTTTTGCGACACGTGCTCACCGATAAGCGTTTTCTCCAACTCNGAAAAACAAAGGACATCGAGCGGGAAAGTGACCCGATACTTGATGTCTACCTNTCGGTCNGTGAATGGCTCGGTAGCAACCANANGGGNATAACGCCNAAGGCGGAGGAATAGCGGTCCTGGTACGATCGGTTATGAATATTGACATAGACCAGACNCACACGCTGACGATCAGCAAGACGCGCTACAGTGGCATCGCAGACCGGGTGATTGCTATGCCGGGGGAGCCGTTGGGTGTGGAGATACAGGAGTGGCTGCAGGGCGTACCAGGGCCGACACATGCGCCACCTGTGGCCACCCAGCCACCCCAACGAGCCTACCAGCGAGGGAGGCGGTAGTCGTGGCGGTCTACAAACGCAAAAGCGCCTGGTACATCGACTTTTATTACCAGGGGAGACGATACCGCCAGCGCGTGGGTAGCCGCCGTAAGGACGCGGAGGAGGCCCTGAACCGAGTGCGTATACAGATCGCTGAGGGGACGTACGTGCCGATGCGCGAGCGGCCCGATCCCTTAGTGCCAGCCACGGAAGCGGTGTCCTTCATCACCTTCGTCGAAGGCGAGTTCTTACCCTGGTCCGAAGCCCAGCACTCCGCCAACCATCACACGCGGCTCAAAAGCATCGTAAACAGGCACCTCAAGGACATCTTCGCCAACAGCACGCTGACGGCGATCACTACTAAAGACGTGGAGGACTACAAGGTCAGGCGCCTCCGGCGAGGGCGTTACCGAAGAGGCCGACGTATCTATCCAGTCACCGAAGCCACGGTCAACAGGGAACTGTGCTGCCTGAAGGTGATCCTGCGGAAAGCGGAAGAGTGGGGCTTTATCCCGTTTTCTCCAGCCCGCACGGTGCGCACTTTCCGCGAAAAGCCGGCCGAGCCCGTTCTGCTGTCCGCTGAGGAGATCGCTCGGTTACTCGAAGCGGTGTCGGCCCATCTAAGGGCTCTTCTAGCTTGTATCGTATACGCTGGAGTGAGAAAGACCGAACTGTTCCAGCTCCGCTGGGAGGACATCAACTGGGGTGAGCAGCAACTGGTGGTCGCGTCCCGACGAGAGCAACACACCAAGAACTACGAATCGAGAAGCATACCTATCAATGACGCTCTGCTTGAGGCGTTACTGCACCACCGTGAGCACTACGCCCGATCCAAGAGCCCCTTTGTGTTCAGCAACCGGCAGGGGTGCCCCTATACCGACCTGCGCGAACCCCTAAATGCCGCTGCTAAGCGTGCTGGCATAGGAGAGAGGGTCAAGCTCCATCAGCTGCGACATGCGTTTTGTTCACATGCCCTTATGGCCGGCATCGATGCGCGCACCGTCCAGAAATGGATGGGCCATAAGGACCTCAAGACGACCCTGCGCTATGCCCATGTATCGCCGGATCACGAGAAGGCGGCGATACAAAATCTATCTTATGTGCTCGATCCAGCATCAAGAGCCGGGTTGATTGGGGAAACGGCATCGTCGAGATAGTCACCATATGGACACCCATCTCGGTTTCTGCTATCTCAGTATAGGACATAAAGTCCTTGAAAAGAAAAGAGGGTGCGCATTACAACTCTGCGCAACCCCTTCTCTAGTAGTGCTTTAACTATTGGCGGGAACGTGTGGGAATCGAACCCACCCAGCGCAACTCTCGTTACACCACTACGGATTTGAAGTCCGCGGCAGCCACCAGGCACGCATCCGCTCCCGCAAAATCTGTCAATTAGCTAAACAGCGCTACTCCCCCTCAGCCCTCGCCGCCGCAGCTGCCGCCCGCCGCTCCGCCCGCTCGGCCTCCTTCCGCGCAAAGACCTCCTCGTCGCTCGGTAACTTGCGCTCGGGCATCTCCGGATAATCAAACGGCAGATCCCAGCGCAGCTTGCGCAATGGCTCATTACCCAGGCCCTCAATGTGCAGCTCGACATAGTCGTCGTCGGGCTGTACGATCGGCGTCTTCTTATCGTCTTTGCGGTTGGGGAAGAACACCCGGTAATAGGTCTTGCCGTCGAGCACCTCGCCCTCGGGCCGGTCGCTCTCGTAGGGATACGAGTTGAAATTGCCGCTGGGCGCAAAGCGCTCGCCGCGTTGATTAACAAGGAACGTGCGGCTACCGATGTTGGCGATCTCTGGTTTGATCGGCGCGTCCGCATCCTCGTTCGACAGATACACCGTAAACACCAGGCGGCTGTAGAGCGTCAGGCCCCAGCGCTCGTCGTACATGGGGCGCAGAATGGGAAATTTGCGGTCGTAGATCGCGTCGACCAGCCGCTGCACATACAAGTCGCGCCAGATGTCAAACTGCTTTTTCTGCAGCGGATTGCGCGCGTCGAAGGAGGGGTTTACGTAGACCAGATACTGGAAGTAGAGGCTGTTGATATCGGTGCCGTCGGCGGCGGGGTAGGTGCCATCGACATAGGCGTAAATCGCACGCTTGATACGGTACTCGAGCTGCTCCTGCCCCAGGTCCTCGCGCTCAGCGCGGGCATAGGCGCGAGAGATCTCGTAGGCGAAGGTGTTTAAGGTCGCCTGCACCGACACGCCGTCTGAGCCGCGCTGGCCGGCGTTGACTTCGCGCCAGACCTCCTGCTCGACCTGGGCATAGGGGCCTTGCGAAGACCCCGAGCCGCAGCCGGTGGCCAGCAGAGCGATACACAGCAGCAATAGCGCCATGAGAACGACCTCCGCGTGGAGGAGGGGGCAAAGCGGCCCCTGATAATGTGGCGTCCTGAGATCCGCTTGATGGACCCCGCTGTGTTTAGACGCCCAACCCGCAGGTGAGGACCGCTACTCTTTGACAACCCATAGCTTGACCGTGGCCGTGACGTCGGCATGGAGGCGCACCTCGACATTGTAGACGCCCAGCTCGCGGATGCCGTCGCCAAGATGGATGGCGCGGCGGTCGATCTCGTAGCCCTTCTCCTCGAGTAGCTCGGCGACATTCTGCACGGTGACCGAGCCGAAGAGGCGGTCTTCTTCGCCAACCTTGACCTGAGCGGTCAGCGAGTCGGCCTCGAGCTTCTTGGCCACGACCTCGGCGGCGCGCCGCTCGCGCTCAGCGACGGCTTCGTGCTGCTTGCGCCGCGACTCAAATTGCGCCACGTTGGTGTCGGTGGCGACCAGCGCCTCGTTGCGCGGGATCAGGAAGTTGCGCCCAAAGCCGTCTTTGACCTGCACGACCTCGCCGGCCGATCCCAGCGACTCGACATCTTTCAACAGGATGACTTTCACGATACGTCCTCCACTCTTTTTTAAAACTGCACTGCGTATTCGGTTTGGCCTCAGGCCTCTTCTTGCTCTTCGGGTGCGGCCGGACGCAGCCGGCGCCAGTCGAACCAGGTGTCCAGCAGCCCGATGCCGGCCAGCATGATAAAAGCCAGGCCCGCCACCAGTAGCAGAGCCAGGTAAAAGATGAGCTCCACCAGCAGGGGCACACCCTGGCGCCGGGCGAAAAAGCGCAATACCGCCACCCCCTGGGTGCCGTAGAGTACCGCCATCACGACCGCGATATTGAGCGCCAGGTTGATCAGCCAGCCGTCGGCCAAAAGCCCCAGAGCCAGCGCGCCGACCAGCACCCAGATCAGCTCTTCCCAGGGCCGCCACAAGGGCAAAGGCAACGGCGCAGGCAAGTCCAACTCCAGGCGCGGGGCCAACGACCGGCTCAACCGGTAGCCCAGGATGAAGGTCAGCAGCAAGGTCGCCAACTCAAACGCCGGCTGCGCCCGCAAGATCGCATCGACCATCGCCACAAACGCTGTGGCATCCGCTTCGGTGATCATGCCCAGGGCCCCGACCTGCTCGAGGAGCACGGCAGCGCGCTCCTCGCGAAAGGCCCGGTCGCTGACCTGCAGCACCTGCCACAGACTCAGTCCCGCTGCCGGTGCCGCGGCCATGGCGACGATGCGGCCGAAGCTCTGCTGGCGCTCCAATTGCAATACGGCGACCAAACCCATAACCGGGGCCAGGCCCANCGCCGGCTCAAACCCGATCGCCGAGACCACACACACCAGGCCGACCAGGGGCAGGGCACTGCGCGAGCCATAGCGCAAACCGGCCAACAGCGAGAAGGCCGTCAGCGCTATGCCAACCAGGATCAGCATCTACTGATCAGGAGTCGTCGGACTCCTCGGCGACGGCCCCAGCCGGCTTTTCCTCGGCAGCGGTTTCGCCATTGGCCTCCTCCTCGCGCGGCGGACGGTCGCGGTCCTCGCGCGGCGGACGGTCGCGGTCCTCGCGCGGCGGACGGCGGTCGTCGCGTCGCGGTCGCGCCGGGGGCCGCCGCGGTCGCGGGGGCCGCGCGCGGGTCGGGCGAAGGCCTCTTCGAGGAAATTGTCGGGGGCCAGCTGGGTCACGCGGATAAATTCGCCATCGACGACAGTGAACAAAAAGCGCAGCACGCCNTCGTCGAGCTTGAGTGTCTGCTCCATATGGTCGATCAGCGAGCTCTCGCCGGCAAACTGGTAGAGCACGTAGTAACCCTGGCGGCGATTTTTGAGGCTGGCCGAGGTATAGGCCAGACGCCGCAGGCCCCAGTCGTCGATCTGGGCGATTTCGCCGCCGTTNTCCTCAATCGAAGCCTTGTACTTTTCGATCACTTGCTCGTACTGGCCGTCACCGGTCTGGGGGTCCAGGATACATACGAGTTCGTAGTTCTTCATTNAGTTGCGCTTTCTTGGTTATAGCCTGAGGTCTTTGCCGGCCTCAGACGAAAAGCGGTGCCAGGACGAGAGAAATCACCGACATCAGCTTGATGAGAATATTCAGGGACGGGCCCGANGTGTCTTTGAAGGGATCGCCAACGGTGTCGCCGACCACAGCGGCTTTGTGGGGGTCGGAACCCTTGCCCCCCAGGTTGCCTTCCTCGATCCACTTCTTGGCGTTGTCCCAGGCGCCGCCACTATTGGCCATCATCAGCGCCAGCAGCACGCCGCTAACCGTNGCGCCGGCCAGCATCCCGCCCAGCGCCACCGGACCCAGGCCGAAGCCCACANCGACCGGAGCCAGCACCGCCAGCAGACCCGGCAGAATCATCTCGCGCANCGCCGCGTTGGTGCTGATCTCGACGCAGCGCCGGGTGTCGGGTTTGGCGTTGCCGTCAATCAGACCCTTGATCTCGCGGAACTGGCGGCGGACCTCTTCGACCATCTCGAAGGCGGCCTTGCCGACCGACTTCATGGTGATGGCCGCAGCCAAGTAGGGAATGGTCGCGCCGATAAAGAGCCCGACGACGACGATCGGCGTGGTTACGTCGATGACGACGGGTACGCCGGTCTTGGCCTCAATNGCGGCGGTGTAGGCCGAAAACAGCGCCAGCGCCGTCAGCGCGGCCGAACCGATGGCGAAGCCCTTGCCGATGGCGGCGGTGGTATTNCCCAGCGAATCGAGGCGGTCGGTGATCTTGCGCGTGTCCTCGCCCAGNCCCGACATCTCGCTGATACCGCCGGCGTTGTCGGCGATGGGGCCGTAGGCATCGACCGACATGGTGATGCCNACGGTGGCCAGCATGCCGACGGCGGCGATGCCGATGCCGTAGAGCCCGGCGAAGTGGAAGGCCAAGCCGATGGCGGCGACGATGCCCAAAACCGGCAGCGCCACGCTCTCCATGCCGACGGCCAAGCCCGAGATGATATTGGTCGCCGAACCAGTCTTGGAGGCTTCGGCGATATTGCGCACCGGCTGGCCGCTNGTATAGTAGTCGGTCAGCATCCCGATAANGATGCCGGCCAGACAGCCGGCGGCCAGCGCCCACACCGGCTGGTTGGACAGGCCGAGCGCGCCGGCGGCGAAATAGGCGCCGGCCAGCATCAGNGCGGCCGCAAACCAGGTCGAGTAGTGCAGCGCCTTGCCCGGGTCGGCGTTCTGCATCAGCCGGACCATGAAGATGCCCAGCAGCGAGGCTACCAGACCGATGACGATGGTGACCAGCGGGAAGCTCATCGCNGCGAGCTTGGCGCCCATCTCCGGCAAGCCGGGAGCCAAGNCGCCGAGCAAGGCCGTGGAGGCGGTGGCGGCGATGGCGATAGTGGCGATGACCGAGCCGACGTACGACTCGAAGATATCGGCGCCCATGCCCGCAACATCGCCGACATTGTCGCCGACATTGTCGGCAATGCCGGCGGGATTGCGCGGATCGTCTTCGGGCATGTCTTCCTCGACCTTGCCGACCAGGTCGGCACCGACGTCGGCNGCCTTNGTGAAGATGCCGCCGCCCACGCGCGCAAACAGCGCGATCGANGAGGCGCCCATGGCAAAGCCGTTGATGGTAGCGGCCTGGNTGAGGTCANTCCAGACCCCGAAGACGTGGGTTAGCGTACCGACGCCGANGAGACCCAGGCCCGCCACGGCCAAACCCATGACCGCGCCGCCCGAAAAGGCGATGTTTAANGCCGGACCCTGGCCGTGCTGGTTGGCCGCCTGGGCGGTGCGGACATTGGCGCGGCAGGCCGCCTTCATGCCCGTATAGCCGGCGACGATCGAACAAATGGCGCCGGCGAGGAAGGCGTAGGAGGTGTTGGCGCTGACAAAGGCGAAGAGCAGACCGAAAACGATGGCGACAAAGACGGCGAGAATGGTGTACTCGCGCTTGAGAAAAGCCATCGCGCCTTCGTGGATGGAGTCGGATATCTCCCCCATCAACTCGCTGCCGACCGGAGCCTTCTTAACATAGAAATAGAGCAGGAACGAGCANAGCAGGCCGCCCAGCCCGACAAATGGTGCTGCAGTAGTCCACGCTTCCATATGGTTCGTTACCCTCCCTCGGGAACTCAGGATCCGTTATAACGGTTCATCGCCGCCTCAATCCCATCGGCGTAGTAGGTTTCGAGCGCCTCGGCGCAGCGCTCGACAAGCTCNTCGACCTCGTCTGCGGGAGAAAACGGGTCGAGNACGTAGTCTATAATGTCCTCGCCCTCAGGCGGAGTGCCGATCCCCAGCCGCAGCCGCGGCACGGCCTGGGTGTTAAGCGTTTCGAGCACCGAGGCCAGGCCGTTGTGGCCGCCGTCAGATCCGCTGNGACGAAAGCGCAGGCGGCCAAAATCGAGGAGGAAGTCGTCGAAGATGACCAGCAGCTCCTCGGGGGGCGTCGCAAAGCGAGCGCACAGGGCGGCCGCAGNGTGGCCGCTGCGATTCATAAACGTCTGGGGCTTGGCCAANAGTACGCGCTGGCCGCCCAATTCGATCTCGGTGACTTCGGCCGCGGNGTCGGCTTGGTGCTGCCAGCGGATGCCGCGACGGGCGGTNAGGTAATCGACCGCCATAAAGCCGATATTGTGCCGCGTCGGCGCATAGCGCGCACCGGGGTTGCCCAACCCCAGGGCGATCCGCACNGGCTACTCGCCGTCGCCGCCGTCGGCCGCACCCCCTTCGCCGGCGGCTGCACCCTCTTCGCCCTCGGCTGCACCCTCTTCGCCCTCGATCGCCTCGCCCTCTNCCGCCTCTTCGTCCTCGGCGATGAGGCGCGGAGCCAATACATTGGCGATGGTGCGCGACGGATCGGTGGTGATGCGGGGCTCCTGCTCGAGCAGGTCGCTGACATGCAGGCTATCGCCGATGACCATGGTGGAAATATCGATGACCACCGATGAGGGCATATCGGAAACAACGCACTCCATTTCGAGCGTGGTCAGCGTCTGCTGCAGCGAACCACCCTCGGTGCGCACGCCCTCGGGCNTGCCTTCGGTCACCAACGGCACATTGGCGCGCAGCGTTTCGCTNGGATCGATGCGCAGCAGGTCCAGATGCAGCACNTCGCCGCGTACTTTGTGGTACTGGATGTCGCGAATCAGCGCCTGCTCATCCGGCTGGTCGGATTCCTCGTGCTCGACGAGAATAATCGCGTTCTGGCCGTCCCTGCTGAGGATGCGCTCGAAGGTGTGCGCGTCGGTCTTAAACGGCACGGAGGCCTGCTTGTGGCCGTAGATGACCCCGGGCAGCTGACCCTGGGTCCGGCGCATCTGGCCCACCGGGCCCTTGCCCTGTTCTTCGCGCGCATGGATTTTGAGCGTTACTTGCTGGCGCGGATGGATCTGCAGTGGAACTTGCGGCATCGGATACCTCTCCTCGCAAATCGAAAATTTATGGCAGCCCGGCGAGGACTCGAACCTCGATAAACGGAACCAAAATCCGTTGTCCTACCAGTTGAACGACCGGGCTACCCAGATCTATCTCTACTTCAATACTGTTTCTTAAGAGGCACTGAGCGGGACGGGCTGACACAAAAAAGACCGGAAACCTCGCCCTTGCAGCGCTGCTTGCGCCTGAGAGGCGGTCGTCCGGTCGTCGAAGATGCCGAAGACGGTGGAACCGCTGCCCGACATCGACGTGGCCCGGGCACCGGCCCGGTCCAGTTGAGAACGAAGTTCTGCGACGATGGGATAGGCCCGTTCTACCACGGGCATGAAGTCGTTCTCCAGCACTTCAAATAGCCTGTCGTGGTCAACGGACCCGCCGCTCAGGGAAGCTATAAAATTAAGGTAGGGCGTATTTTCTGTCAAGAAGGGACCGAGCTGGCCGTAGGCCCACGCCGTGCCGATCTCGTGCTCCGGGTAAACCAGGGCGTAGTGGGCCGAGCCGGCCCACTGTTGCGGCTCCAGAATCTCACCCCGGCCCCGCATCAGCGCGGTGCCGCCTTCAATTAGGAAGGGAATGTCCGAGCCGAGAGTGGCGCCGAGCGCGCTGAGCGCGGCCGTGGACAAAGGCGCGTCGCAAAGGCGGTTTAGGGCCCGCAACACGGCCGCCGCGTCGGCGCTGCCGCC
>PBOD01000048.1 GCA_002724215.1 Gemmatimonadota bacterium
GCGCCCAAACCAAGTTTGGTCAGCTTTTTCATGGTGAATTACCCTCCTTACAAGAGGTGTGGAAAGTTTGTATAAACAAACGTTTATACATTACTACTAAAAATAAGACAGCATCCAATCGTGCGCTATAGTTTTTATGGCGCCTTATATTGCCATAATATGAATAAAGAAAGAGCTTTGATGCGTCAAGTGTTTTTTGTCGAAGACAGTCGACAAAAAACACTTGCGTCGGATAGCATGTCCGNATGTCAATACACGACGGAAAGAATACCTGTATGCTCCTCCTTGTCTTCGGTCTCCAAGTGTAGCCGGTAGATATAGCTGCCCGGTGGCACGAGTTGGTTGGCCTGATCGCGCCCATTCCACCGATGGGTGAATTCGCCACTGCGACCGGAGATGGGTGGCAGGTCTTTAATCAGTTCGCCGGCCAAGTTGTATATCGAGAGTCTGACCGGCCGGTCGGCCGTGACTTCGCGCAATTTATAGNCGATGGCGAGTTCCTCGTTGAGCCCGTCGCCATTGGGCGTGAAAGGATTGGGCTTGGCGTCGATATCGACCAGCAGCTTGCCGCCGACCGGCGTGTTGACCGCTAGGGCATCACCCGAAAAGCGGAAAGTGGCGTTGCCAGGGCGGATTTGTTGCTTGATCTGATCGGGGTCATCGCTGTTAAACACCCAACCGACAAATTCAGTGCCGAAGCGCAGTACCGGCACTGAGAAGGTGACTTCGAGTTGCTTGAAGCTGTCGCCCTCGCCCTGCAGNCGGGGAAAGCGGACGACCAGCCGGTCGGCCANAATCTCGGGTGCGAACTCATCCGGGTCGAGATCGGTGCCGTCGAGACGAACAGACGCCACATTCTCGACCTGCGCATGGGTGAGGATCTCGAGGCGGTCGAAGCCAGTGTCGTCCTGCCCGAATTCGGGGCGCACCACATAGGTGAACTCGGTGGGCTTGAAGGAGTCGACAGCGATAGGCCAGACTTCACCCAGCACCTCGCGCGCGGCCAGAGCATCGCCGAATTGCAGCGTCAGCTCATTAATCCGTGGTGCTGTGGTGAAGGTACCGAAGAGGCGGAAAGCGAGCTGCAGGTATTGACTGGGGCCAGGCGANAGGAGCGGTGTGCCGTCCTGCCACTCGTTGGCGTCAAAGGCTTCGTCGCGCAGACCGGCGTCGAAGTTGTGGGGAGGCGACCAAAAGCTCCAGTTCTCACTATCATAGACGGTGGGTAGCCGGCCGGAGGGGTCGAGCTTCTCGTAGTCGCTGAGGCTGATCGGACGGATATCGCCGTTAATATTCTCGTCGAAATAAAGGTTGGGATCNGGGGTATTGCCGGTGCGGGTGCGGATTTCGATGCGGGTGCCCTCGGGCACATCCGCGTCCCAGCGGATCTTGCCCCAGTTNATAGGTTGGCCGAAGTCGAGGATCTGGGTGACCAGCACCGTCTCTTCGATAAAGCCCTCTCCGTAGACCTCAAACTCGGCGACTTCCCAGTCACGCAGGGGAAAAGCCTGGGCGGTGATCCAGCGGATCGATTCGGTGGGGAAGGTCAGTTCGACGACGGGNTCTAAGTTCTCTCTATTGGACTCCAGTACGGTGAGTTGGGGGTCCTCGGTTCGCACCCAGCGCAGGCCGTGGAGGTTGCGNCTGACCTTGTCGCATGGGCCATTGGCAAAACGCACGTTGTTATCGCCTATGCGGATCTCGTACCAAGCAAGGAAGTTGCTGGTAAAACTGTCCNGGCTGAAGTCTTCGGGCTCGGGCTTGGGNTCGCTGAGCTCATTAATGAGCAACAAGTCATCTTCCTGGCCGAGGCGGGGAAAGAAGCGGATGCGGTTGACGGGCACGGCGGCGCGAAAATCAATGACGACTGCCTGCTTCCAGCCCTCGCCGGTTACGCCGGCGATGAATGCGCTACCGCCGCTGAAGATGCCCTTGCCGGGNGTGAATCGACGAAAGTGTGCCGTCGTGACGTCGCCATCGAATTGTTTTTTGACCCCCGGCGTTTGATTTTCGACGGCAGCGCAGCCATCGGTNGTCTGGGCTTCGCCGCCTATATAGGGAAGCGGAATCTTGATTTTNGAAGAATTGGGGTCTGTCAGTGCCAAATTGACGGAGGGCTCGATATAGCGCGGTCGAATGGCAT
Source organism: Gemmatimonadota bacterium (assembly GCA_002724215.1). Taxonomy (GTDB): domain Bacteria; phylum Latescibacterota; class UBA2968; order UBA8231; family UBA8231. The sequence goes on from PBOD01000048.1 coordinate 2,144, forward strand.
TACCGGCAAAGTCGATNAGGGTATCGGCGGCGACCCCGTGCGGGGTGACGTTGACCGGCACTGAGCCTGTCTGCTGGCCCTCGCCATCGAAGATCACGTAGGTGCCGGCGGATTCTTCCGAGAGCAGGTCTTGCCATGGGTTGCCGTCGGGGCCGCCGACGCGGAATTCGCCGCGGCCGGACACCTGGCCAGCAGCCAGCAGAATGAGGGCCAAGCACGGGGAGACAATGTGGTTCATGGAGCATTCCTCCGTTTGAGCTGCCCATAATATAACACATGCATGGGGTGGATAGGCAAGTTCTTGGAACCTGGCCCGTGTCCGGGATTCTTCGTCTGTTATGGACCTTCATCAATATTGATTGACAATCAGCCCGCGAATCTCTTTTATTGGACTCGGATTCTGCCCGTTCAATCCAGTGCGCATCGCGCGGAGGAAGAACATGCGAGCGAGATGGGTTTTAGTTNTAGGACTGATCGCCAGCCGGAGCCTGGCCCTGGACACCGTGGTCATCGGTGATGGGGGCAATTTCGATTGGCGGGGCGAGGGAGAGGGAGTGGTGACNACCATCGACGCCGAACATCGCTCGCCCCTCGATCCGAATAATCTGCTGGTGGGCAATGCGCCGGGCGACTTGGTCGAATTCGCACGCGAGGATTTCCCCCAGAGCATCCTGCCCCTGCGCATCGCCGAAGGCGATAATGTCGCCGTCGGCACNATTGAGCGCGGCGGCGATATCCGCTCACCCAANGTCTTCGATTTCAGCGGCACCTTCAAACCTCTCGATCTGGAGATGATGCTCAAGGAACTGCTCTCCGCCGAGCCGGGCGGCGAGCTNTTGGCATTTGAGCGCAAAAATCAGAACTCGTTGGGGATCTTNGTGCTGCTCAATCTGGGCGCCCGCTTCGGGGTCGAACGGATTCGAATCTACCCCCGCAATACTATTGTTGCATCGCCCTCGACCCCCTTCCAGAACGACTATCTGCGCTCCTACGAGTTGTTCACCAACGACGGCGTCAATCTGACCAGCGAGAACACACCAATTTGGGAGCCGCTGATCGCTGAGACCGACAACCAACTCCCGGTGATCGACGTGTCGATCGACCCGCCGCGNTATGTCCAGCACATGCGGCTCAGGGCCACCTCACCGGTCGATTTCGAGATTGACGAGATCGAGGTTTTCGGCCAGGGCTTTTTGTCTCAGACNAAATACGTCTCGGACATTTTCGANGCTGGCCAGCCGGCGGTGTGGGGTGCGCTGCGCTGGGTCGAGGAAGCACTGGGCGACCCGCGCTTTTCGAGTATCCAGATCCGCACCCGCACTGGCTCCGACGTCTCGCCCTTCGTCTACACCCGCCGATTGCGCGGCAAGCAGGACGCCGAGGACATACCTCTCTCGCTGGAAAATCCCGGCGAGGAGATGACGCTGGCCGAGTACCGCAAATTTCCGCAGGAAGCCGGCCAAACCCCCATAATCGACGATCTGGGCCGCGAGTGGATGGCCGGGGCGGTGACCGATGATCTGGTCAACTGGAGCCCCTTCAGCACGCCCTATCCGGCCGTTGCGGCCAACGGNCCCGGTTTGCCCATTGTCTCGCCGAGTCCGCGCCGCTATATGCAGTTCCAGATTCTCTTTAACAGCAGCGACCTCGAAGCGGCGCGGGTAATACGCTCGCTGAGTTTCGACCTTTTGACCCCGCCCTTCGCCGACGAATTGGTGGGCGAAGTCTTCCCGCGCGAGGTCGCAGTCTCAGAGGATGTNCCCTTCACCTTCGCAGTGCGTTCGGCGATGGGTTCGGCGGGTCTCCGCGGATTCGACACCATTGAGATCGCGACCCCGGTCCGGGTGTCGAGTATTGACGCCGTGGAGATCATCGACGGTACCGGGTCGGTGGTCGCGTCGCACGAATTCAATGNCTCAGACGAGGGGAACGAAGGTTTCTCTATCGCTAAGATAGCCGATGATCACTTCGCGGTGCGTTTCCCGATAATCGAGCAGGACGGGTCGCAGGTGCGGATCCGNTTCCAGACTAATGTGCTGACCTACAGCACGAACTTCACCGCCTCGGCACAACTATCGACCGANCTGGGCGCGGCGCAGACCATAGATTCGGGCAATGCGGCCTTTTTGGGTGACGGCGACGAGGACGCCTTTTCGGGTACNACGGTGCTGAGTCCGACGATTCTCGCCAAGGGGCAGCTTCTGGGCCAGGTGGCAGTCGTGCCCAATCCGTTTACGCCCAATGGTGACGGGGTAAACGACGCGGCAACCTTGCGCTACAATCTGTTGTCGTTGAGTACGCCGCGGCCGGTCGAGATCGGCATCTACGATTTGGGCGGGCAGCGGGTGCGCGTGCTGTTTTCGGGAGAGGAAGCCAATGGTCGCTATGTCGACAAGGTGTGGAACGGACGCGATGATGCGGGGCAGATGGTGCCGCCGGGGTTGTATCTGGCGCGGATCAAGGTAGCGGGAGATTCGGGGGGGGCGGAACACAGTGCGGTGGTGGGGGTGGCGTACTAACTTCATCGGTTGGCCCGCGTCTCCGCCTGGGAGTGCGAAGCCAGCCATTGCAAATTTCAGTTATCTCAATCTTTCCAGTAGCACTTTGGCGCGTTGGTCGTCGGGGTTTAGCTCCAGGGCTTTTTGCGCCTGTTGGCGGGCCTTGTCGCGATGGCCAGACCCGCCGTAGGCGTCTGCCAGTTTGACGCGCAGGGTAGCGTCTTGGGGGCGGCGCTCGACTGCGCCTTCGAGCCAGTGCTGGGCGGCGGAGTAATCGCGGCGGCGCAGGTGAGCGGTGCCGAGGTTGTTCCAGACGCGGGCGTCGGTGGAGTCTGCGGCGAGGGCCTGGTTAAATACTTTTACGCCCTCTGCGTAATTGTTCTGCATCATGTGGACGGTGCCGAGGTTGTTGAGCAGGTCTAGATGGTCGGGGAGCGCGGCCAGGGCGCGCCGGTAGGTGGCGACGGCGCCGTCTAAGTCGCGTTGGCGGGTGTGGATGGCGCCCAGGCGCATGTGGGCGGCGACGAAGCTCGGGCTGAGATCGGTGGCNCGGCGGTAGGCNGCGGCGGCGGCGGGCAACTGGCGCAGGTGTTCGTGCAGTTCGCCTTTGCGGTAGTGGGCGGTGGCGTGGTCGGGCAAGGCGGCGAGGAGGCTGTCGTAGAGAGCCATGGCGCGGGAGAAATTGCGGCTGCGCAGGGCGTTTTCAGCGAGCTGGAAACTCAATTCGGGGAAGGAGCGGCGCACTTCGATATCTGCCGGCCGCAGGCGTGCGGCGTCAGCAAAGCTGGCGAGTGCGCCGCCAAAGTCTCCATGCTGGCGTTTGCGCAGGCCAGCGAGCGCCAGGCGTCGGGCGCGCCAGGCGCGGTCGAGTTGTGGACCCGCGTCGCCGCCNGCTAGATAGCCGGGCTCGCGCCGGCGGATGTCGGCCAGGTCGCTCAGGGAGAACAGGCCCTCGGCCCGGCTCATATCCATATATAGGCCCCTGGGCGCGGAAAATTCGAGCAGGGCGTTATCGTCGGTATTGACGGGGGCGCCGGCGGCCAGTTGCGCTATGCCCGCGTCGCCCATGACGTACGAGCTAAGCAGGTCGAGCGCATCGCCACTGCCGCTTTTGGCCATAGCCGCTGTGAGACCCGGGTAATCGAGACGGGCGGCAAAATCCTCGGGGTCGGGGGCCAGCGGCGCGTCGGAGCCTATCAGTAGGTAATCGACGCCGGGCATCAGTTCCCACATAGCCACGTGNGGAAAGGCGCTTTTAAAAGTAGCGACGATGGTCTGCACATCGCGCTTTTGCAGGGCGTAGGCCTGGATCCAGGTAGCGAATAGCCCGCCGGGGGCCAATTGCTGGCGAGAGTTGTGGAAAAATTCTGCGGTGAATAGGTCGGCCATGCCCGCAATCCACAGGTTCGAAGGCTGCGAGATTATCACATCATAGCGGCGACCCGAGAGCGCCACGTGGTTGCGGCCNTCGGCGACGATCATGTCGAGACGCGGGTCGGCGAGCGCGTCGTGGTTAAAATCGCTAAACAGCGCAGTGGCTTCGACGACCTCGGGTGAGAGTTCGACGCAGTCGATCGAANGCAACGGGTGGCGTTCGGCNGCNCCGAGGCTGATGCCGCANCCCAGCCCGATCAACAGCGCGTCGCGGGGGTTTTCGTGCAACAACAGCGGTAGGTGGGCCAGCAGAGAGTGCGAGCGCAGGTCTTTGCCCTGGTTGGAGGCNATGACCTTGCCATTGACTCGCATAAATCGCTCGCCGCGCAGATCCCAGACCGTGACGGTGGCGGTCATGCCTTCCTCGCTATAGCGCAAGCGGCGGTCCTGGCGGATGGCGCGGTCCAGATCCTGGTCGGTGAAGGCGGCGGCGTTGCGGTACTGGCCAGCGTAGAGATAGGGCGCGCTGTTGAGCAAGACCACGTCCCAGGCCGGCAGCAGCCAAACGCCGAGCGGCAAAAGAGGGGTTAGAACAGCCACTGTGCGGAACAGCGGGCGGGCGAGCAATCCGCTCCGCCAGAGGAAATACAGGCCCAGGCCCAGATTGATCGCGGCGGCGGTGAGGATGCTGGCCTGGACGCCGATCAGGGGTATCAGCACGAAGCCCCCAGCGAACGAACCGAGCACCGCGCCGACGGTGTTGGCAGCGTAGGCGTCGCCGACCGAGCGGCCGATATTGGTCAGGCGGCGGGTGTAGAGCTTGGCCGCGGCCGGAAAGACCCCCCCCGCGGCGAAGGTCGGCAATAGCATCAATCCGAGGGCGATGAGGAATTCGATCAGGTGCAACAACGCGAAGGAGCCGGCGAAGCGATTGACGAGCTCGACGACGAGAAGCGGCAGTAGGCCGAAGAGCGGCTCGACCAGCAGAGCGGTGGTGCCCACGGCGAGCTGGAGCAGGGCCAGCGTGTGCACGAGGTTGGGGCGGCGATCGATCCAGTTGGCGAGGAAGAGGCTGCCCAGCCCCAGGCCGCAGATAAAGGCCACCAGCATCAGGGTGAAGGCGTAGACCGAGGATCCGAGCAGCATTCCCAGGGTGCGGGTCCANCTGACTTCGTAGACCATCGAGGCGAAGCCCGTTAGTGCCAGAGCCCACAAGGCGGCGCTGTCGCCCAGTCGTGCGGGGGCAGGGGCATCCTCCGGCGCGGCGACCGGCGTGCGCGCCAGGGCGAAGGCTAGGGCACCGATGACCAGGTTGGCGCTAGCCGCGGTCCACAGGGTGGTCTGGACGCCAAGGGCGGGGACCAGCACAAAGCCGGTGATGGCGGCGCCAAGTGCTGCGCCGAGTGTATTGAGCGCGTAGAGCCGGCCCAGGTCGCGGCCCATGCTGTCGACGCGCTGCGTCATAAANCGGCTCAAAAGTGGCAGGGTCGCGCCCATCAGTGTCGCCGGCAAGAGCAGTAAGGCCGAGGAGACGAGGAAGCGCCCGATGCTCAGCAGGAGCGGCGATTCAGAGAGCAGGGAGTAGAGCCAGGCGTAGAGAGGCTCGGCCGCGGTGAAAGCNGGGGCCAAGCCGAAGCCGCAGAGGCCGATCAANACTTCGAGCCAAGCGTAGGTGCGCAGGGGGTGGGCGGTGCGGTCGGTGAGACGACCGGCGATGAAGCTGCCCAGCGCCAGACCGGCCATAAAGGCGGTGAGGACGGTGGCCGAGGTGAAGACCGTNTTGCCCATCACCAGGCGAAACAGGCGCATCCAGGTGATCTGGTAGACTAGGGCACAGCTACCAGAAAAGAAGAACAACCCGAATACGGCCCATCTATTGGCGTGGCTCATATGCAAGCTCCCGGCTCAGCCGCCGAAGATTTCCTCGACCTTGGATTCGAACTCGCGTCGCGCCGTCTTTTCGAGGCGGTGCGCGCGCTGGCCACGGCTAAAGGCATCAAAGCGGGCGGTAGCGTCTTCGGCGCGCCCGGTGCGCTGATAGAGGTGGCCTAAGAAGAGGTGCGCNTGGTAGTCGCGCGGTGCGATGGCGAGCAGTTTTTCGAACAGCGGGATNGCCTCGAGATAGCGGCCCTGCCGGGCGTAGAGCATGCCGAGACTCCAGAGCGGATGTGGATTTACGGGTTCCAACTCGAGGCTGCGGTGCAGCAATTCTTCGGCCCGATGCAGGCGCTCGCTTTGCCCCAGCGCGATGCCAGGTTTTTTTTCCCCTTCGATCAACAGCTCGGCCAGGCGGATATGGTGTTCGGTGACGGTGGGCTGGGCAGCGATCAGCCGCTCGAATTCGTCGGCGGCGCGTTCGGTTTGGCCCTGCGACGCGTAGAGGCGGCCCAACTGGTAGCGGACCAGGGTCGAGTCNGGGTTGAGCGCGAGGGTGCGACGATAGGCCGCTGCGGCGCTGTCGGGCCGGTCACTCATCAGGTAGGCGTAGCCCAGCCTGCCGTGGATGGCGGCCCATGCTGGACGGCCGGCGGCGATGGTGGCGTAGACCTGGGCAGCGCGGTCGTAGCGACGTGCCAGTAACAGGACGTTGCCGAGCAGGAAGCGCACCTCGTGATCGTCCGGTCGGTGGTCGAGATAACGCCGGTATTGCTCGGCTGCTTTGCCAAAGCGCTCGGCCTCGCCGTGGATGGCGGCGAGGTTGAGGAGTGGGTCGCCAAAGGCCGGGTCCAGTTCGCTGGCCTTGCGGTAGTGGCGGGCGGCGTTGGCGGGCATGCCTTTTTGCTCATAGGCGTGGCCGAGCCAGTAGTGTTCGTGCGCGTCGCCCTCNGTGTTCATTGCGCCGGTGGCGACATTGCACAATATCAGCAGCAGCGGCAGTGCCAAAAGTGTNGGGCGGGGCAACTGCCACAGCGCGCGCGCGCCGCAGCCGGCCAGTAGCAGTAGCACGGGTGTAGTTGGCAAACGATAACGCGAGGTGACAAAGAACAAGATCACCGAAAGCGCATAACAGGCCAAAAATAGCAGCAGCAACCGACCCTCCGGTGCCCGGCTTTGCGGGCTGCGGTAGAAGGTGTAAAGGCCGATCAGCGCCAGTGGTCCGACCAGTCCGAAGGGAAAGGCCAGACCGTATTTCCACAGCAATAGCGACAGTAATTGCGAGTTATTACGGGCGAAATAGGGGTCGAGGTTGCGCGGGATCTCGTCGCCGCGGGCAAAGAGGTAGGCCTTGTGGGCGAGAAGACCGAGATAATTCAGGGGTTGTGCCGCGATATAGTCCCAGGCGCGGGCCAAGAAATAGCGCGATTTGGCCGAGGGCAAATCGATGCCGGCTTCGCGTTCGGGCGTTTCGACCAGCTCGGTCCAGTCGCGACCGGGACGGATGTTNGTGGTGCGCTCGTAGTCGGGGTTGTTGCCGATGTAGAAGTTAATGCCGGCGTTGTGCGAGATGAGCACCAGGTCGTCGCCGACAGCCCAATTGCGGAGCGCGACGGGAGCGATTACGAGAGCGCTACCCAAAAGCAGCAGGGCTGGTGCGCGCAGACTGCGGCGTGGCCCTGTGCCCGCGCGCCGGTGCACCCAATAGAGCCAGCCGCAGAGCACGGGCATAAAGAGCAGGATATTGGCTACGGTGAGGGCGGCGAGTCCGGCGAGAATGCCGGCGCAAAACGACCGCCGGCTGTCGGTGCCGCCGGCCAAGAGGTGCAAAAGCCATAGGTTGAGGAAGATCGCCGGGAGCGCGGGGAGCAATTCTCCGCCGAAGTAGATTAGCGGACCGTAAAGCGCGGCACCAAAACCGGCGGCGAGCCCGATGCTGGCGTCGAAGATCTTGCGACCAAGANCCCANANGAAGAGGCAGACTAGGGCACCAAGCAGGGCTTGGAGNATGCGGGGCAGGTAGAGGCNGTCGCCAAAGACGGCGAAGAGCGCGCCCAGAGCNTAGGGGTACAGCGGGGGTTGCCAGAAGGGGGCCGGTCGGCCGGACCAGGAGACATCGGCGAGGTAACGCGCGTCTTCGACATAGGTTCGCGCATCGACGACTGGCGTGGCAAAGAGGGGCGTATCCGAAATCTCGTGCAAATAAAAGAGGCGCACGAGGAGGGCCAGCACGAATACGGCGATCCCTCCCCATGGCGCCCGATGTCGAAGCATATGGCCTATGGGGCTTACTCCAGACCGGCGTAGACCGAAATAAAGCTCTGGGTGATCGTGACCGAATCTTCGCCCTTGGGGTTGCGGCGGTCGATTTTCATTCCGGCGTGGGTCGTGATCTTATAGCCCAGATAGTCGGAGAGATTCGACAGCTGCAGCGCCCAAACCTGGCCGCTGAAGTCGTTGGAGTCGCGCTCGATATCGTTGAAGAAGGTCAGTTCGACGCCGCCCTGCAGAGTGGTGTGGGTGAGCAGCGGGAAGCCGAAGATGAAGCCGCCGATCTCNGCCAGTTCGGTGCGTTGCTCTGTCGAAGTCAGGTCGAGGCTCTGGCGGCGGTATTCGCTCTTCCAACGNGGCTCGATCCACACCCGCCCGAAGTCGAAGCGGTAGCTGATCTTGTTGATGAGGCCGAAGAAGAAGTCGCGCTCGCGCAGGGCCAGCAGCGCGCGTTCNTTGGCGTCGAGGCGCTGGTGGTAGAGGTCCCACTTCATGTAGTTGGTGGTTAACAGACCGCCCAGTTTGTAGTCGTGGCCGATCCACAGGCTGTTGATTACGGTGTCACGGGCGATGAGCGGATCTTCGATCTTGGTCGATTCGCCGGTGCGGATATTGGCGTTGGGCAGCCATTGCAAGAGGTCGTCGGGGATGTCGTCCTGGGTCGACTTGAGCATCTCAAAGACGCGGAAGCGGCCCCAGCGCGGCGTCGAACGATCGATGGTGAGCAGCACGTAGTTGGCGTGGTTCTTCTGGTTGGAGGANATCAGGTCCTCGCGCAACGCGCCGGCCATCAGTCGGATCTCGGGGTTGATATGGGTGCCGCCGTAGATGTTATAGCCGCGATGGTCCTTCTTATACGGATAGTCCGGTAGCTCGTCGTTTTCGAAGCGGTCGACCCAGATATTGTTGTTGAGATCGATGCCGAACANGAANTCGGGNCGGTCGACATTGTGACGCAGGAAGGGCTCNTCGTAGTCGGGAATCAGNTTGGAGAGGAAGCGGTTATCGTTCTGGTTGAAGTCGGAGATGAAATCGTTGTTCTCATCCCAGCCGGGGAACACCGTCGGATCGCCGACCTGCCAGTCCTTGCGCACGGTATCGGGGTATTGGTCCTGATCGTCGTTGTCTTCGACCAGNTCGACGACGTGGATGCGTTCGTCCTCGTAGTCGATGAAACCATCGCCCTGGGCGGTGAAGGTGCGGGTCGAGTAGCGCGGGTCCATGTGGTAGGCCTCGCCGAAGACGAACCACGGGAATTCGGAACGCGAGAGGTTGACCATCCAGGCCTCGGCCGACCGGTCGCCGCGGATGCCCGAGAAGGTNGAGTGGCTCTTGGCGACCACATTGGGGTACTTCGTGTAGTTGTAGCTTATGTCGTACTCTCCGTACAAGTCGAAGCCGAGTACATTGTGCAGTTCGAGTGTGCCGCCCCAGATCTGGGTCGAGGTAGGTAGACCGTAGTCAAAGCCTACGATCTGGAGGTTGGTGTTGTCCTGGACATTGCCGTCGGCCTGGGTGACGAGCAGCAGCACCGATTCGCCGCTGGCGTTGAGCTGGTTGTCGGAGGTGACCCATACCTGGTAGTCGTTGCCCAGCACCAGCCGGAATTCGACCTTCTCGATCTCCTCNTTGGAGCCGGTGGAGCGGTTGACGAAGGCCGGGCTGTCGAAGTCGTAGCGCAGGCGGATCTCCTCGGTGCCATCGGCAGAGAGAAAGCCCTCCTGGACGAAGCCGCCCTCTATGATCGGCTCGAAGCGGATCTCCTTGCCGCGATCGACCGAGCCGTCGAGGTAGGTGATGATGATATCGGAGCCGGCGGGGAAGAANGCNGTGCCGCCGATGCCGTCCTCGGGGCTGTCGTCGCGTAGCACGATCTCGATGACCGAGANCGTTTGATTCTGGTCGACTGAGAGCTCGCCAGTGAAGGGATTNCCGGTGAAGCCGTCGATNAGGGTGTTGGACTGGTGGGCATTGACCATGGTNAGCCCGAGGGTGGCGAAGTCGCCGACCTGCACGGTGCCGCGGCTGCCGAACATCGAGGTGGCGTTGGTGACTAGGCTCTCCTGGTCATTGGTCGAACTACCGCCCGGGCGGCTGATGCGCGAGTAGATCAGGGTGCCTTGATACTTGTCGGCGGCGTAATCGAATTGAATGCCATCCCAGCGCGGCTTGGAAAAGGTCATTGGGGTCAGCGTCGAGCGGATCTGGGTGCCGGCGGTCAGCGCGTAGTGGTGCTGGCCTTTGGCGTCGGCGGAGACGATAAGCCCGTTGAACCAGGAGCCGAAGCGGCTGTTCTTGAGTACTGAGGAGCCGAATTGGCGCGGTTGGGTTTGCGAATTGTTGAAAATCAGCCAGCCCTGGGTGATGAAATTGCCGTAGAGGTCGTAGTAGTAGTCGCCCTCCTGAGTGGTGCTGACGTAGCGTTCGTAGTGCTGGCGGGCGTAATTGGAATACTCCCACTGGCGCCAGCGGTATTCGTTGTAGAGCTCCTGCGGCACGTACCATTTCTTGACCGCCGGGTCCATGGCGCCGAACATCACGCCGGGGCCTTGCGGTTCGAAGGAGACGATTCCGCCCCGCTTGATCGTGCCCAACCGCGAGCCGTAGCTCTGAGCCGCGGCGGAACCCGCCATCCACAGGGCAGCCAGTACTATGAAAATTGCTGTTGATCTCCGGTTCACTGCATCCCTCCTCGGTGCGGTGCAGAACTATTGCGCTTCTAAGTACTACAGCGCGTACGACTTGTCAAGCCCTACGCGCTGGGGGTCAATAAGCTACGGCGATGACCTGGGACCGGGTTGCGGCTCCACTTTCGTCGTCGGCATCGAGCCGGACCTGGCAGATATAGAGCCCGGGCGGCACAACCTGACCGATGTCGTTGACGCCGTTCCAGGGTACGGCGGAGCGGCCGCTTAACACCATCTGGTCGCTGCCCCAGACCCGGCGGCCATCGAGCGTATATATTCGCACCTCCAGTGCGCGGCTGGAAGTGAGCTTAAAAACTTCCAGCGATATATCGACCGCATCGTTGATTCCGTCACCATTGGGGGTGAAAGGATTCGGCGCGATGGTCAGGGCATCGATCAGGTTTCCGTCGACGGGCACATTGATCGCCAGGGTATTGCTCAGCACGGCCTCGTCGGCGTTGCCCTGTTCGATCGCCTGCCAGGGCGCGGAGAGGTTGCTGCCGCCGTCGGTGTTGCGCACCGCGATGCGCAGGGTGGTGCCGTTGAGGAAGACAGGCGCTGAAAAGCGCAACCGAAAGCGCTGGCCCGGCCCGGTGACGACGCCGCGGCTGGTGGACTGGAGTCTATTGTAGGCCACCGCGTCGAGTGAGTCGCCGCGGTCATCGAACGGGAACTGTGCGCCGTCACCGCGCAACACGCGGAAGAAACGCACTGGTCCCTGCTCTTTTTGCGGTAGGTCGCGGTAGCTGGTCTGATCGGTTTCGGTGAGGACGCCGCCGACATCGCGAAAATAGCGAATATCGCCCTGCTCGTCGGCATTGAGGGTGCCGTAGGCGGCCCCGGTCAGGGGCAGGCCTTCCTGCGTCACCGGCACTTGCTCGCCCTCGAGCGTAATGCGGTTGTAGACACGGTCGGCGTCCGGCACGATGTTGAGCGTGCCGTCGAGGCGCACTAGGATCGAGTCGCCGCCGGCGGACAGCACCTGAACGGTGCTACCGTCGTCGGCGCTCAGGATCGTAGGGTCGGTGCCGGCGGCGAATATCTGTTCGTCTTCGCCGTTGCCGACGGCAAATTCGATCAGTTCGATGTTTTCGGAAGCAGGCATGGTCAGCAGGATCTCATCAAAACCGCTGCTGCGCGAGCGGACCGGGGACTCGATGAAATTGGGTTGAACGTAGACATTGAAGGTCTCGCGCGCGCCGGGTATCTCGACCTCGGTAGGCCACAACTCGGCAGTGATGCGTTCAGCGACCGGGTTGAGCAGATCGATATCTAGCGAGCGGATTGCGGCGGCGGCCTCACGGTCCGCGGTGATCATTTTAACCTGGACCTGCATGAATTTGCGCAGCCCGGGCGAAGTAACGATATCGCCGGATCGCTGATAGGCACGGCTCCACGGACTCCAGCCGCTGGTCGGCACGAATGTGGTATCGGCTGGACCCTTAAAGCTGCCGAGTAGGTTCTTCCATGCTGACTGAGTGATCTCGTTGCCGTTCTTATCGAAATAGCGGATGAGCTTGCCGAGCAGGTCACCAGTGCGGGTGCGTACTTCCAAAGTTGTGCCTGGCGGCGTGTCGGCGTCCCAATGGATGGCGCCGAAGTTACGCGCGCCCGGCAGCGAGATGAGGTCCGAAGTTAGCACGACCTCGGCTGGGTAGGCGGTGGTGAAGAGTTGGTATTCGGCGATGGCGGGGCCCGTGTTGTAGGCGCCGCGTCGCCGCGGGTCTGCTGAGATGATGCTCATTTCCAGAAAGCGCAACTTGGGTTCGTTGGCGTAGGCGTCGATGATGTGCTCGTGGCGGTCGACGCTATTATCCTCGCGCGCCCGCGGGCTTAGCCGGGCCCACTTGATCCGGCCACGGGTGTCACGCGAGCCGTCGGAACCGCGGATTAAATAGCCGTCGATAAAACGCGCTGGCCGCGTTGAGGAGATCCGCATTGCATCGAGCCAGAAGGTCGCCCCCATATCGACCGTGAGTACGCCGCGGTCGATGGTCGGCGACCAGACCAGATGCACAAAGCTGGTGCTGAAATCGGCGTCGAAAGCCGGACCGGGTAGAAAGCCATCGCCAGTCAGCATCACATTGCCGCCGCCGGCAACCATGCCTGCGCTGATATTGTCGCCGAAACCCCACACTTCAATGCCGGCCAGGCGCGGACGCTCGCGGCGATAATATTCGCGCCGGCCTTGGCGCTCGGCTTCGAGCTCGGTATAGACAGCCTCGTCCACCGGCTCCTCGAAACCCTGCTGGTCGCGGATGAAATAGACTTTATCGCCGCGTTCGCTGGCTGGTAGATCCAGCCAATCTTCCTCGCTGACGAGAGAGCCACGACCAGCTCGGGTGTCACTTACGATGATGCGGATGGTCTGTACCATCTTGCCGCGCCAAGCGGGATCTGATCGATCCTGGGCGAGCCCGAAGCGGAATTGCCGCTGGTCGCGGTTCGGGGAATTGGTCTTGCCCACGCGCTCGAAAGAGATCTTGTCGGCGTTTTCGTTTACCGGCCGTTGGTCCGGTGCGGCGAGGACCCGGAATTGAAAGAAGGGATCGCCAAGATCCTCTTCAACGAAGTGTAAGATGAGCGAGTCGACGGTCACAACCCGGCCGAGGTCGACCTCCACCCACCAGTCGTCGATATGGGTGTCCGGATCGGGCTCCCAGAAGGTCGTCGGGTCGTCGTCGAGAATATTAGTGGCGGTGGCCGGATTGGAGCCGACGCGGCTGATGCCAGGGCGAAAAAAATACGAATAGGTGGGGTTATCCTTCTTGTCGAGGATAATCTCGCCCTTAACATCGAGAGTTTCGGTGCTATCAATATTGAGAATTGCGCTCTGCCCGCGGCGGCGCTTGAAGGTTATAGGCCTTGTAAAGGTTTCTAAGTCATCGAGTATATCATAACGCTCGCGGAAAAAGTGCGGTTTGACCGCGCCGTCGGCCTCGATATTGACGGCGTGGGTGGGCAAATCCCAGTTCTGCCAGTGGGCGGGGGAGTTGACCACCACCGAGCGGGTGGTGACGCGATGGCCTTGCTGGGCAACGGTGGCGGTCCCGGCCGCCAACAGGGAGCAACTGAGGGCCAATAGGAGCCGTGCGGGATGGCGTCTCATGGCGATCTCCTGATCGTTTGGTAGTGCGTCTGGCCCTCGATTACGCGGATGGCGCAGTCGAGGGGCAAGTCGTAAAAGTGCTGGCGGGTGCCGCCGGGCCACACCACGTGCAGGCTGTCGATGCGGGTCGCCGCGCCCAGCCCCAGGTGCAGCGCGGGGCTGTTGGAGGAGCCGAAGCCAAAGCCGCTTTGGCGATGGCTGCAAATGGCGCGGCCGTTTGCAAACGCCGTCGCGCGGGCGCCGATGGCATTGCGATTGGCGCNCGTTCCCACCAGTTCGANACTAATATANTGATTTGCCACGCCGTCGTTGCGATAGAGTTTATTTTCCCACACGTCGGCGTCGTAGTGGCCCCCCAACCCGGCGTAGAGATCGAGGTCACCGTCGCGGTCGAAATCGGCGAAAGTCGCGCCGTGGCCCTTGCCAAGGCTGCCAGTGCCGGAGGCACTGGTAATATCGGCGAAGGTCCCGTCGCCCCGGTTGCGGTAGAGTGCGTTGGGCTCTAGGCGCGCCATTTGTGGTCCCCCATTAGCCAGGTAGATGTCGACGAAACCGTCATTGTCGATGTCGGCGGCGCCAGCGCCCATGCTGCCGAACGACTGCGCCAGGCCGGCGGGGCCGGTAATATCGGCAAAGGTGCCGTCGCCGATATTGNGGTAGAGAAAGGGGCGGTTGGGTTCAATGGCCTCACCGGTGACCTGGCTGTTGAGAACATCGGGGAAAGCGCTCATCGTCGAAACAAAGAGGTCGAGCAGACCGTCGTTGTCAAGGTCGAAAAAGAAAGCGACATAGCCCCCTTCCACGGGAAAGAGCACCCCCGCCGTTGCCGCGGCATCGGCAAAGGAACCGTTGCCNAGATTGCGGTAGAGGCGATTGAGCTGGCCAATATTTACTGCGTANAAATCNATATGCCCGTCGCCGTCGTAATCGCCGGCAGCGGTGCCGATGGTTTTGCTCGGGTCGGCGACGCCGGCAGGAGGGGCTACATCAAGGAATGTACCGTTTTGGCGATTGTGCAAGAGCGCATTTTCGCCCCCTGTTCCACTGACCCCATTGGCCACGTAGAGATCGAGATAGCCATCGTCGTCGAAATCGAGCCAGGCGGCGGTGAAACTGTCGGCAGAATCGGCCATTCCAGCTTCAATGCCAATATCATTAAAACTNCCCAAATCATTTCGGTACAANGAATTCGGTGCATTTCCTTCCCAGGCNTCGCGGCTGGTAAAGAGATCGTCGTCGCCGTCGTTGTCGAAATCGGCGGCCGTTGCCGCCCAGCCGCCGCGCGGATCGGCGAGGCCCATTTGCGCGGTCGCGTCGGCAAAGGTGCCGTCGCCTTCGTTACGGAAGAGTGCGTGCGCGGTCTGGATGCCGACGGTGAAGAGATCCCAGTCGCCGTCGAGGTCGTAGTCGAGCCAGGCGCTGCCGCGGCCACGGTCGCGCTTGCCGACGCCGGCGCGGGCGGCTATATCGCTGAAGCGCACGGTNGAGGGCGCAGCCGGCGGCGCATAGGTGTGGAAGCGGTAGCGGGGGGCGAGATCCGCTGGATAGCCGCTGCTGCGGTCGTAGGCGATTTTGAGCAGCCATAGCGCTTCGAGGCGTTCGGTCGGTCGTTCGAGCGCGAGATCGACGCTGCGCTCGAGCCAGGGTATGGCGCGGTCGTCNCNGGCCCACAGTGCGGCGGTGCCGGCCAAAAGGTGGGCCGAACTCACGTCAGGAAAGGCTTCGATCAGGGCCTGGCTGCGCTCCAGCGCGGCGTCGAAGCGGCCCAGCCGCAGGGTGGCTTGGAGCAATAGGTGCATGGCGTCGCGGTGGCGTGGCTGGTCCGCCAGTGCCTGGCTGCACATGGCGGTGGCGCGTTCGAGATTCATCGTTGCAGCTGCTTGCAGGTAGAGCTCGGCCAACAACAGGCGGCCCTCGAGCGAGGCAGGGTGTTCGTTGAGGACCTGATCGACGATGAGTTCGGCTTCGTGGGGAAAGCCGGCAAAGGCCAAAAGCCGCGCCTCGAGTACGCGGGCTTCGGGGCGGTTGCGCGCTGGCGGNGACAACTGGTCGAGTGCGCGGGCGGCACTCTGCCGGCGGCCCTGGCGGATGTGGATTTCGCCGAGCCGGATCTGCGCGCTGGTGCTATCGGGCGCCAANTCGAGGACGCGCTCNAGCAGTGGTGTGGCTTCGTCGTAGTGGCCCTGGTGCATAAGCGCCAGGGCTTTGCCGTAGAGTCTGTCGCTCTCGGGCGTGGGGGCGGGTTGGCAGCTCCAGAGGAGCCCGGCCAGGAGCAGGCCGCCGCGCCGGCGCATCAGGGTTGCTCCGCCAGAGCGGCGAGTTTGGCGCGGGCCCGCTGNTGATTGGGTTTGAGGGCGAGGACTTNCTGCAGCAGCTGTCGCGCCTGCTCTTTTTCGCCCAGTTGCAGATGAATCAAGCCCAGGCCGTAGTGCGCCTCGATATGCGCAGGGTCGAGCGCGGTGCAGCGGGCGAAGCTGGCGCGGGCGTCGGCAAAGTGCTGCAGGCGCACGTTTACCACTCCGAGGGCGTAGTGAGTGGCGACGTGTTCGGGGTCCAGATACAGAGCGCGTTGCAAAGGCGCAACGGCGTCTGCCAGCGCGCCGCTTTTCCAGCGCGCTCGCCCCAGCCCGTAGGCGGCGGCAAACGAGGCGGANTCGACCGTCGCGGCGCGGGCAAAAGCNGNGGCNGCCGCNNNTGGATNGNNCTGTCGCAANTGGNNGTCGCCGAGNGCCAGNAGNGCTTCGAGGTGGGTCGAATCGCGGGCGACGGCTTGTTGCAGCAGGGCGATGGCGGCCACCGCATCGCCCTGCTGTTGGTTTAGCGCGGCCAGGCGGACTCGCACCTCGATTGAGGTGCTGTCGCTGTGCAGGGCGCGTTCAAAGGCTGCGGCGGCCTTGGTCCATTCGCGCCGGCGCAGGTAAATATTGCCCTGGTTGAGATGGCGTTCGGCCGCACTGAGCTGCTGGAAGCGCGTGCGCGCCCGTTGGGCTTTTTGCGCTTGCGCCGACTGATCGTAGGCCCGGGCGAGCAAATAGTGCGGCGCGGGTGCGTGTCGATCGCTGGCTATGGCGCGTTCCAGAATAGGGACGGCTTCGCGTGGCCGGTCCATATCGATGAGCAATCCCCCCAGGCCGATGAGGCCTCGCACGTGGGTCGAATCTCTGGCCAGCAATTGCTCGAAGCTCTCTCGCGCAGCGGCTAGTTGCTGATCGCGGGCGAGGAGGTCGCTGTGCAGATAGCGGGCTTCGAGGAGGTCGGGGTCGAGCGCGAGCGCGCGGGTGAAAGCGGCGCGCGCCGCGGAGAAATCGCCGGTGGCGCGCCGGACCTGGCCGAACTCGAAGTGATATTCGGCGTGGTCGGGGACCAGGGCAATCGCTCGCGCGAGGTGCTCTGCGGCCTCCAAGTAGCGGTGTTGCGAGCGCAGGGTGGCGCCCAGGGCGAAAAAGACGCGGGGATTGTCCGGCTGCAGCGCCAGGGCGCGCTCGAAGGCGGCGACGGCCGCCGGGTGCTGCTCGAGCCGGGCGTGTGCAAGGCCGAGGTTGAAATGGGCCACGCCCGCAGTCGAATCAAGGCGCGTGGCGCGTTCCAGCGCCGCGACCGCACGCGCCGGCCGCCCCTGCTGCAGATAGAGCGAACCCCGATTGCTCCAGCGGATGGCTTCCTGGCGGCGCGTGGCGTCGGATGGTGTTTCCGCGGTCGGATCGCCGCCCGCGCAGCCCAGCGCCACCAGTGCGATGAGGAAGCCCCTCTGCATCGCTCAGGGCGCTGGCCGCACCAGAGAGTCGGGCAACGCCTGCCGCAATTGGTCTTCGTCGATGGTGATGCGGTCAGCATAGCGCTGGCGCAGGTCCTTGACCAGATTTTCGAACGCCTGGTTTTCGCGCTCGCGGCGCAATAGCGCCCGAGCCTGCTGCTGGACCTTTTCGTAGGACTCGACCCCGCCGGGGTTTTGGCCCTCGACGCGGAAGAGCGAATAACCGCCCTGCACCCGTACCGGTCCGGTCAACTCGCCCTCTTTGGCGGCGAGGATCGCCGGTACCAGTTGCGGATAGAGCTTCTCGTCGCGGGGGTGGAAATGGAAACGGGCTTTGGACTCGATCGCGCTCTTGCGCACGCTGCGGTCGGCGAAAGCGGCGAAAGGGGTGCCGGCGGCGATGCGTGCNTCGATGTCGAGTGCGTCCTGCAAGTCGGCGATGAGCAATTCCTCGACCTGGGTCGATGCCTCGTGGTAAAAGAGATCCGGGTGGGAATCGTAGAAGGTCCAGACCTCGGCGTCGGGAAGCGGTTCGATTGCGGCGAAGCGTTTGCGCATCGCGTCGAGCAAGGTGTTTTCACGCGCCCGGCGTTCGAGTTGTTGGACGCTGGCTTCGTCGTAGAGCCCCGCCTCGAGCGCGGCCCGGCGCATCAGGGTGGGGTTGAGGACCAGGCGCTCGAGTGCCGCCAGGGCGCGNAGGCTGTCCTGGAGCGCGCGTTGGGCGTTGAGTCTGTTTAGCGCGCGCCAGGCGGCGGCGATGGAGATCGGGTCTTTCCCGCCGTAGAGCGTCTGCTCGCTCGTCTCCAGCGCGGCAGTGTCTGTGCGNCGTGCGGCGTCGAGTATCGAGCTCAGTCCCGCCGGGTCGAGTGCGACGTCCGCTGCCTCGCGCAGCGTTTCGTAGTGCTCTGCTTCGACCGCCGCCATGCGCTCGCCGAACAGGCGGTCTTCGAGCATCGGTCGATAGCGCTCGTAAGGTGTGGGGCGATCTGCGGTGAAGAGGACCACGTGCCAGCTGTGCCCGGCGGCCAGCGGTGCGGAAATCTCGCCCTCGGGCAATGAGTTGAAAATCGCGGCCGGCACGTGCAGACCGGGTGCGGCCTCGCGGCCGATAAAGCCCAGCTCGCCGCCTTTTTCCGCCGAGCGCTCGTCGAGCGAGTATTCGCGTGCAACCTCGGCGAAGGGGCGGCCGGTCGCGAGCAGGGCGACGACCTCGTCGATCTCGGCGCGGGTGCGGACCAAGATGGCATTGAGCTTGCGCTCGCGGTCGTAGCCCTCTTCTTCGAAGACCCGGCGTACCTCCCCTTCGGGGACGGCGGCCTCCGGNGCGAGGAAACGCGAGCGGTAGAGGACGATAACGCGGCCATCGACGGTTTCGCGCACTTTGCGGGTGACCGCGCGCAGCGTGTCCATGCCGTGTGCGGCGGCCTCGGTCAGCAGCAGGCGGCGGTCGATGATTGATTGTAGGTATTGTTGCCTGGCCGCGTCGCCGCCTTCCTTGTTGCGCAGCCCCACGGGCAATTTGGCGACGATCGCGCGTATGGTCTCGCCAGCGATGGCCTCGCCGGCGATGGTGGCCACCGGCCGGTTTTCGTCGGCGCAACCGCCCAGCCAGAGCGCGAACAATGGGATGAATATGAGACGCATGCAATCCTCCAGATAGATTTTANTATACCGGTGTCCTATTGCCGACCATCCCGGTNAANCCNTCNATGACCAGCCATATGCCGGCGGCGAGGAATTGGCCGACAACTACTCCGATAAAGAAGGGGCGGGTNAGCGNGTAGGTGCGGGGACCGCCGTATTTGAGGGCGATGATCTTGATCAGCCAGGCCAAGAAGATCGAAAACCAGATGCTGTTCATGACCCAGCCGGTACTCACCGCAAAGCCTAGGGGGTGGAAGGGCCACCACACGAAGTAGTGACGGGCGGTCATCAAACCGCCCATTACCAGCGCGCCGAAGCCGGTCCACAACCAGCCGATGATATCGGGGCCGGTGGGGTTGGCGAGTTTTTTGGCGGGGAAATCAGAAGGGTACTGGGCGAAGCCGGTAAAGTACTGCGGGTGCAAATTGAGCGCGCCGTCGCGATAGGCCAGGTGCAGCATAAACCAGCAGGAGGCGACCAGGCTGATCGCCATCGCCGCGATGATAGCCCAGAACAACATGCGGCGCGAGCCCGCCAGATCNCTGCCNAGGCGCAGGCCATTGGCCAGCGGCGCGGTCATAAAGACCAGTAGATCGCCGGCCCAGGCCAGGGTGTAGCCGGTGGCGACCATGCCCGCCGGCCCCAGCGCCGGCACCCCGACGCCCGAGACGACGAAGCCGGCGGGTACCATTTCTGGAGTGACGGTGGGCATGCCGGCCTCGGCGATGACGCGGGCCAGGCCGATAAAGATGACCAGCGCCGCAAAGATAAAAAAGGGCACGATCCAGGCGGGGATGCCGCTCTTCCACAGCCAGTAGCTCATGACCGCGACCCCGCCGATAAAGAGCCAGACCGAACTGCGATAGGAGAGGATCTCGCGCGAGTCGTCGATCGTATCGTCGCCGTAGAAGGCCTTGCGGAAAACCTGCCTGAGATGGGGCCTNGCCGTCCACAGCCCGTAGCAGACGAGCACGATCAGCGCGCCCATCATCTGGTGCCCCATAATGGCGCCGACCGGCCCCGAGCCAGTCCAGGGCCCCAACTCTTCGGGATTGAAGATGCCGACGTAGGAGAATACGCTCTCCTGCACTACGTGCAGCAGGTAGAAAAACCACAGGCTAAAGGCGATATTGGAGTTGATGAAATAAGCGAAGCCGAACATCAGGAAATTGAGGCGGATATTGAGCGTGGCGGTGCGATTGAAGATTTCGACGCTGGTCTGGGGGACGATGGGGGCGATGAAGTTGAAGTAGTTGTGCAGGGCGTTGACGCTGTTGATAAAGAAGGGGATCAGCAGGCCGCACCACATGATCGGGTTTTTGAAAAAGGGCTTGAGGATCCGGCGTCCGCCCTCCTCGTCTTCCTGGATCATCGCCAGCGGCACCTGGGCCAGGGGGAAGACCAGTCGCTCGTTTTCGACCCACTGGCGGCGCAGGATGGAGATGGCCGAGATCATGGTCGCGTAGAAGGCGGCNTAGAAGGCCAACCAGCGCAACAGTGGTCCCAGCCANACGTGCCAGGGGATGGTGGTGGACCCTTCGGTGCCTTCGTAAAAGGCCTTGACGGCCAGCGGGTCGTAGACGACCATCCATTCGGAGAGGAAGGGGTGGACTAGGTCGGCCCACTGATTTTCGGGGGTGGCGTAGTAGAAGGTGCCGGTCATCATCGGCAGCAGCATGCCGATGACGCCTCTGGTGGGGATGGCGGTGGCGACCGCCATCATTATGAAGATCGTTACGAGTTCGCCGCGGCTGAAGGACCAGGTGCGGTTTAACAGGCCCAGCAGCAGGTGCAGGGTTAAAAGCAGGACGAAGAGCAGGAAGAAGGCCGCCGGCGTCGCCGAACTCAAGCCCAGCCGCGACCCCTGGATTACCATACTGCCATAGGGGATGCCGATGGCAATCACCAGGCTCATTATGGCGCCGACGAGGAAGCCCCGCGCCGTAATGGCTGCGGGCGCTTGAGTATGCGGGTCAATCTCAGACATAATTAATAGCTAAAGTATTATGAACACGAGAATTAAAGAAAAAATGGCGCTGGAGGCAAAGGGCGGGGGGAACGGGCTTTGAGCCGGGTTGCTGCCGCCGCATTGGGTCTGTTGTTGCTGGTGTTGGTCGAGGGTATACTACAGCTATTGCCCATCGGACCCGCAGATGAACTCTTTATCGCCGAGGGCCAAACCTACCGGCTCAACCCCCACGCCGCCCGGCGCTTCTTTCCGCATCAGTATGCGCGCTTGGCCCCGGGGCAGGATCGCTTCGCTCGCGACAAGACCGACGATACTTTCCGCGTCTTTGCGCTGGGCGCCTCGACCCTGCTCGGTTTTCCCAATCCGGCGCAAACCTCTTTCCCCAACTTCCTGCAGGCGATGCTGCAGGACGCCTATCCCGATCGCCGGATCGAGATCGTCAATTGCGGTGTCACCGCGATCAACTCCTTCGTGCTGCTCGATTTTATCGAGGAGGTCGTCGTGCACCGGCCCGATCTGGTACTGGTCTACGCCGGGCACAACGAATTCATCGGCCCCTATGGCGCAGCTACGCCCTTCGTGCAGGTGGGCACCAGCCGGTCATTTATACGCTTGCAGATGCTATTGCAGCGCTCGCGGATCTACTATTTGCTCGGCGAGGCGCTCTACCGGGTGGGACGGTGGTTTAAAGGCGACGCGGATGCGCCATCCTTCGGCGTACACTTGGTGCAGCGCGAAATTTATCTCGGCGATGCGGCGCATCGGCGCACCGAAGTGCACTATCGCGAAAATCTACTGCAGATTCTCGACGCGGTGCGGGCTCGGGGCGTACCGTTGGCGCTGTGCACGCTAGTGTCCAACCTGGAGGGTTTTTACCCGCTGCGCTCGCAGAATTCCGCCGGAGATCCCCGGCACGCGGCGACGCAGTTCGAGCGTGGATTGCGCTTGCGCGAGGTGGGGGATGTCAGTGGGGCGCAGGCGGCTTTCGCGCAAGCGCGCGATCTCGATGCGATCCACCTGCGTGCCTGCACACCCTTCAACGACATTGTCCGCGAAGTGGCCGCCGCACCCGGTGCCTGGCTGATCGACGTCGAGGCCGCCTTTGCCGCCGCCGCGCCGGGCGGACTCGTCGGCGACGAGTGGATCAGCGAATATCTGCACCCGACGGTGCGCGGGCACCATCTGCTTGCACGGACCGCCTTTGCGGAAATTTTGCAGCGCGAACGGGAATTGGGTTTGGTCGGTGGGTCCGGCGCAAGGCTGCGATCCTATGCGGCCTACTGTCGGTTACTGGGCTACGGATTGCGCGACGAGGTTCTGGCGCGCAACGACCTCATCCTGCTGCTGCGCAATATGCCCTACCAGCAGCGCCCACTGACGCTGCTGCATCGCCTGGCGCACCTGATCGACGCGCAATTGCGGGCGTTGCCCCAGTTGAGCTACGCGCAGATCGCAGATTTTGCCCGCCGCGGCGGCTTTGCCTTTCTGGCGTCGATTATCGCGGAGCTCGACGATCCGGCGCTGGCGCGGGCACTGGAGGAGGTGGCCGCGCCGCTGGGCTTTATGCCTCAGCCGACGAGCAGTTCTTCCCCGTAGGCAAAGAGCAGCGGCGTGCCGCCGGTGTGGACAAAGACGATATCCTCGTCGGGACCGAAGCGGCCTTTGCGCACCAGGTCGATCAAGCAGGTAAAGGCCTTGCCGGTATAGGTGGGATCGACCAGGATGCCCTCGCTGCTGGCCAGCAGGCGGAGGGCCGAGAGGGTTTCCGGGTCGGGAAAACCGAAGCCAGTGCCTACATAGGCGTCGGTTACTGCGATGGCCGCGGGGTCGGGGGCGCACTCGAGGCCGATATGGGCGGCGGCGTCCGTCGCGGCTTGGGCGACGCGTGCGGAGGCGTCGGTGCGGTCGCCCATCTTGCTCTGCGGCGTACCCGTGTAGTTGAGTGTTCGGCCGCGCATTGTCAAGCCCGCCACCAATCCCGACAGGCTGGTGCCGCCCGACCCGATAATCAGATGACTCGGCTCTAGGCCCTCGCTAAGGCACTGGGCGTCTATTTCGAGCGCACACTGTACATAGGCCACGCGCGAGAGCATACCGCTGAGTCCGGTAAAGGGCTTGTAGCCCTCCTGGACGAGGCGCTCTTTTTCCGCCGCGACGGTGGCGCCGATTTGCTCGGGCGGGGCAAAGCGGATATCGACGCCGCAGAGCTGGTCGAGCAGATAGTTGCCCTGGGCGGGATCCTTGCGGCCCATGGTCGAATCGTTTTCGCGCAATACGACCACGCCCTTGAGGCCAATGCGGGCGCAGGCGGCGGCGAACTGCCGGCAGTGGTTGGATTGGACCACCGCGCTGAGCACTGCGGCATCGTGGCCTGTGGCGGTGGCTTCGGCGAGGGTGAATTCGAGATAGCGCGACTTATTGCCGCCAAAGGCCAGGCCGGTGAGGTCGTCGCGCTTGATCCAGATGCGCGGCCCGCCGAGATCCGCGCTCAGGCGCGGGCAGTGCTGCAAGGGCGTGGGCAGGTGGGTGAAGCGGTGGCGGGGCAGGGCGTCAATAGCGTTCTGGATGGTCTGGAGATCCACGGGCTTGCTCCTCTTTTGCCCAGAACTTAGTAAACTCGCAGCCGGTTGCCCACCGTGCCGGTAAGGCCGTCGACGACCAGCCAGAATCCGGCGGCGACGATTTGGCCCAGGGCGATGCCCAAAAAGAGCGGCACGGTCTTGCGGTAGAGGGCGGCGCCGCCAAAGCGCAGCGCCAGGGCCTTGACCAGCCAGGCGACGAAGATCGAGAACCAGATGTGGTCCATGACCCAGCCCATACTGGCGGCGAAGCCGACCGGGTGCAGGGGCCACCAGGCCCAGTGGTTGCGGGCGATAAGCAGCGCGCCCATGACGAGGGCGCCACCGCCGGTCCACAGCCAGCCGGTGAGGTCGGGGCCGGTGGGGTCGAGTAATTTTTGCGCGGCGAATTTTGAGGGGTTAGCGGCGAACCCGGTGAAGTATTGCGAGTGCAGATTGGCCGCGCCGTGGGTATAGGCCAGGTGCAAGGTGTAGCAGGTCGAAACCGCGAGACTGATGGCGATGGCCGCGACCATCGCCCAGAGCAGGCGGCGGCGTTCGCCGCCCAATTCGCCGCTCAGGCGCAGGCCGTTGGCCAGAGGTGCGGTCATAAAGACCAGAAGGTCGCCGACCCACGCGAAGGTATAGCCCAGGGCGACCATGCCCTTGGCGCCCAGCGCCGGCACGCCGACAGCGCTGACGGTGAAGCCGGCGGGGACCATGCCCGGCGTAATGGTGGGAGTACCCGCCTCGGCGACGATACGCGCCAGTGCGATGAGTATACCCAGCGCCGTGACGACGACCAGACAGGCGATCCACAGGGGCAGGCCGCTGCGCCACAACCAGAGGACCATGCCGGTCGCGCCCAGCAGCGCGCCGCCGACGCAGAATCGGTAGGATGCGACTTCACCCGCATCGGAACCGCCGCGCCAGCATTTGCGCAAGACATCGCCCAAGTGGGCGCGGGCGGTCCACAGGCCGTAGCCGACGAAGACGGCGAAGGCGCCCATCATCTGGTGGCCCATACCGGGGTCGGACCACTGGCCCAGCTCTTCCGTATGGTTGAGGTGCAGGCTGCGTAACAGGCCTTCCTGCAACGCGTGAATCAGGTAGAACGCCCAGAGGCTGAAGGAGAGGTGGGTGCCGATGAGATAGGCGAAGCCGAGCATCAGGAAGTTGATGCTGAGTCGCAAAGTGACGCTCTCGCGCAACAATTTCAATTGCCCCTGCCACGCCGGATAGGGCATGGCGGGAAAATAGTGATTGAGCGCTTCCATACTGCCGAGGATGAAGGGTATGGCCAGGCCGATCCACATCAGCCGATTGCGGAAAAAGGGTTTGAGCAGGCGCCCGGCTTCGTCCTCGGCCATTGCCAGCGGCACCTGGGCTAACGGATAGGCCAGGCGCTCGTGGTCGACCCACTGGCGGCGCAAGATAGCCATCAGCGATATCAAGGTCAGGTAGAACGCCGCGTAGAACAACAGCCAGCTGGCGAGGGGCAATAGCCAGGCGTCCCACGGAATTTCCGCGCCGCGCCCCAGGCCCTCATAAAAATCGGTGACTGCCGCACGGTCGGAGACGACCAGCCAGGGCTGCAAATGTGGGTGGATCAGTTCGGCCCACTGGTTTTCGGGGGTAGCGTAGTAAAAGGTGCCGGTGACCATCGGCAGCAGCATGCCGACCACGCCGCGGGTCGGGATGGCGGTGGCGACCATCATCATCGCGAATACGGTCAGCCACTCGCCGCGGGAAAGGGCCCAACTGCGGCGAATGGCTCCCAGTGCCAGGTGCAGGGTCAATAGCAAGATGAAAAACAGGAAGAAGGCTGCCGGTGTCGCCGAGGAAAGGCCCAGTCGCGAGCCCTGAATAACCATGCTGCCGTAGGGGATGCCGACGGCGATTAGTGCCGAGAGCATGCCGCCGAGCAGGATCGCGCGTGCGCTGACGCCGGGGGCGTTGTTGGTGCCGGTGGCTTTGCGGCGTGAGAGATGGCGGCGGTAGGCGTCGGGCAGACCNCGGGACAGGGGATTCACCAACTGAAGATCCTATTGTCGGTCATGCCGGTACAGGCATCGATGAGCAACCAGATACCGGCGCTGGTAAATTGGCCCAAAATGGCGCCGAGGAAGAAGGGGCGTGCNGCCTGAAAGCCGCGCGGCCCCCAGTATTTGAGTGCGACGGCCTTGATCAGCCAGGCGAGGAAGATCGAAAACCACGAGTGGCTCATCAGCCATAACCCGGCCAGCGGGAAACCGATGGGGTGGATCGGCCACCAGGTCAAATAGTGCCGAGCCAACA
This sequence comes from Gemmatimonadota bacterium, assembly GCA_002724215.1. Taxonomy (GTDB): domain Bacteria; phylum Latescibacterota; class UBA2968; order UBA8231; family UBA8231. The sequence goes on from PBOD01000048.1 coordinate 28,181, forward strand.
TCAGTCCGCTCATAATTGAGGCGCCGATCCCGGTTGAGACCCAGCCGTCCCAACTGGGGCCGACCGGGTTGGCGAGTCGGCGCGCAACGAAGCTCTCAAAGGGAGAGCGTGCGCCGCCGCCGAAGAACCACTGGTTGAGGTTGATACCCCCGTAGCGGTAGGACAGGTCGAGTATCGCCCACATCGAGCTGAGCATACTGACCAGTACCGCCAGCATCAGTGCCCAGAAGAAGGGGCGGTGGCGTCCCTGTTGNCCGTCGAGCAGTTTGAGTGCGTGGGCGGCCGAGGTCATGACCACGATGCGCAATTCGGTCGCCCAGGTGAAGGTGAAGCCGAGGGCGGTAATTCCGGTTTCGCCGATGGTGGAGGTGCCGATGCTGGTGGTGACAAAGCTCTGTGGCATCATCGGGGTGCGCGCCTCGGGTACGCCACTTTCAGCGACAATTCGCGTCATGGCGACGAAAATGGCGAAGGCGCTGATGAGAAAGAAAATGGCCACCGCCATGGGCATGCCGCTAGCCCACAGCCACAGCGCGGCCANGCCGAGGCTGANAAGTGCCCCGAAAACGGCGACGCGATAGGGGAGGATTTCGTCGCCGTCGTCAACGTCGGNCACGTCGAAAAGAGCCTTGCGCCANACGTCGCCNAGGTGTCCCCGACCGACCCACAAGGTGAAGATTACCAGTACGATCAAAGCGCCCATCTCCTGATGGGCGATGGCNGGTGGATTGACGCTGAANGTGTCGAGAGCCTCGCCGGAGGTGATGCCGAATACCCCGTAGAGGCCCTTCTGCACATTGACCAGCACATTGAAGAACCACAGGCTGAAGGCGATGTCGAGGTTGATCAGGTAGGCGAAGCCGAGGACGGGGAAGCTCAGCACTACCGGCAGGTTGATCGAGTCGCGGAANAGNCCGATATGTGAAGAGAGCTGGATTTCCGGGAAGANGTGGAAGTAGTTGTGGAAGGCGTTGGTNGATGAGATGANACAGGGGATGGCGAAGCCGATCCACATCGCCGTGCTCTTGAAGAANGGCGGTAGCCGCTGCTCGTCGCTTGCGCGNACCATGTCGAGCGGCAATTGTGCCAGCGGGTAGATGAGCTTCTCGCGCTCGATCCACTGGCGGCGCAAAATCACCGCAACACAGATCATCGCGAAGTAGACCGCGACGATCAGCACGCTCCAGGCCGCCACCGGCAGTAGCCAGACCTCCCAGGGCAGGCCGGCGCCGCTGGGNAGGCCTTCGTAGAAGTGTTTGATGGCCTGTGGGTCGTCGGGTACCAGAAAGTCGCGGATATAGGGGTGGAACAGATCGTTCCAGCGGTTTTCGGGGGTCGCGAAGTAGAGCCAGGAGCCCATAATCGGCAGCAGGTATTCGGAGAGTCCGCAGGTGGTGATGGCCGAGGAGATCAGCATCATACTGTAGATCAGTAGCATTTCGCTGCGCGACAGTCCGCCCTGCGGGACTACGCTCTTGTAGAGCGCGTTGAAAACCCCGACGAGCATAAAGAACAGAAAGAGCGCGCCGGGAGTCGAAAAATCCTGGGTCATATACGAGCCGCGCAGGACCATATTGCTGTAGGGGGCTCCGGCGGCGAGGAAAGCGGCGAAGAGCGCGCCGAGGAAGAAGGCCCGGAANGTATAGCCCGTGCGCGGGGGGCTCATCGGATTTTCAATCGGCAGTGGGGCCGAGGAAATGCGCGTAGCCGAAGCGCTCGGGCGCGTGGAATTGCGGCTGTGGCCGCTGGGTATCGGACCAGGTGATGTACTGGAGGTTGACTGCGCCCCCGGTGCGGTAGAGGTTGAGCCGCCAGACGTCGCCGGGCCGGGGCGGGAGATGGGGGGCGTAGCCTGCGAAGGCGGCGAAGGGCAGGGCGATCTCGGTGGTCCAGAGGCTGTCGGTATCGCTTGCGTCGTTGAGGGTGCCGGCGATGGCGACGGCCACCTGCACCCCCGCGGCATTCCAGNTCTTGCTGCGCTTTTGTGCCGGCGAGCGGTCGAGGATCGTGCCGAGGGCGTTAAATTCGAAGTTGAAATACTGGCGCACGTCGCTGGTGTCTGGGGCGATAAAGATCTCGACNCAGTCGTCGCGNGAGACNGGGTCGTCACGTGTGGTCAATACCGCCGAAATATGNGGGTCGAAGGCGGTGAAGCCGACGTAGAGATGGTCGTCGTCCCACAATAAGCGCGCCTCGGTGCGGTCNTTGGCACCTGTGGTCCACCAGGGAAAGCTGAACTGGTCGATGAGCGGGGTGGCGGCCCACGCCGCTTCGTCGAGCCGGCCGTCTATGGCGATGGTCGAGGTCGCGCGGGGGATGGCGCACTCGGGCAGGGGCGCGGCGGCCGCGGCGACCGGCGCGAGCAGTAACAGGAGCTTAAGACCACGCATGGCGGNTGGCTCCAATCCACTCGAGGTGGGGCTGGCGCATGAGGCCGTAGTTNTAAAAGGCAAAGCCGTCGATACCGCCGGCGACCAAGGCGTCCAGATGTGCGGCGAGCGCGGCCTGGTCGGCATGGCCGCCGGGGCTTACGATGGCGCTGAGGCCGGTGCCGACCGGGAAGGCGCTGCGCTGGCTGGCGATCTTATCGGGATCGGAAACGCCGGCGTTGACCATGTAGACATCGCGTAGGAAGCGATCGGGGTCGAGCCCATTGGTGACCGGATCCATGCCGCCNAAGAAGGAGACGCGGGCCCCGGATTGACGGCAGAGGGCGATGGTTTCCACCATCAGCGAAGTCGCNGCCTCAATGCGGGCGTCGAGCAAGCGCCGCAGNTNGCCGGANAAAATNCCGGCCAGCTCTTCGCAGCCGGGCGGATCCATATCGTCCTCGTTGGGCTCGCGGGCCAGTTCGGTGCGGAGAAAGGCGGCGATCTCGGCGCGGAAGGCCTCGACATCGTCAATACCCTCGGTGCGGCCGTAGTCGAGGCAGTGCGGGCACCAGCACAGGCCCATGAGCAATTGGCATAGCGGGGTGATTTTGGCCGCGACCTTGGGGTTGCGAAAGCCGTAGTTGAAATGCAGGTAGGCCAGCGACTCGAGATTNACCTCGTCGGGTTNGAACTGGTCGAGAATGTCGCGACACAGGGCNAGGGCATAGCCGCGGGTCAGCGGGCTGGCCGGGCAGAGCTGGGCNAGGTTGACGTGCCCGAAGGGATCCTTTTTGGCGGCGTCGGGGTAGCGCGTCGGCAGATGGTGGTTGTAGTTGAAGACCAGCCAACTGGTGAAGTCGAGGCCGCGGGCTTTGATTCGGGCGACCATATCGCGCATATAGCCGGAGCCAGCGACGGTCTCGCTGACCAGCGGTTCGATCGGGCTTTCCCGATAAAAACTTTGCGACGGCTGGAAGTAAATCGCGCCTTCTTCACCCCAGTAGAGCGGCCGCACGGGGTTGCGTGGCAGAAAATACGTCGAGACGTGATAGCTCTGCGCCAGACTGACGCTATTGAGTCCGGCAGTGTCGGCGATGCNGTCCAGCGCCTGATCGATCCCNTCGTCCGCTAGNTCCCAAGGATAGGTGTAGATTGTTGCGCGCTCAGGCATTGGGCCGGGTTTCCTCCCAGGGCGGCAGGCTGTGGCCGTTGAGGTCCCAGACGATTTCGCCTTCGCGCAGGGTCATCTGGCATTCGAACTGGCGGTCGGCCTTGAGCACCGAGCGGGTGGCATCGACAAAGCCNAAGTCGCCTTCGCGCAAGGACAGCACTGCCACNTCGGCTACCGCGCCCTCGCTCAGATGTCCGAGTTCGCTGCGGCGGATGACCTCGGCCGGACGCCAGGTCGAGCGGTAGATGATCTCCTTAAGCGGCATCCCCAGGGCCAGNAATTTGGACATGGTGATATTCATGGTGGCGTTGGGCAGCATGCGGCTGCGCTGGTGCAGGTCGGTGCTGATGGTGTCGGGTGGGAAGCCCTGCGCCAGCGCGGGCACGGCGATATGGAAGCGGAAGCTGGCGTTGCCGTGNCCNGTNTCAAAGACGATGCCGCGCTCGCGCGCGGCCCAGACGTAGGTCTGTACCTGATCGTTTTCGTCGATCAAAGGCGTGCGGGTCGAGTAGCAGTGGGTATGGATGTCGCCTGGGCTGAGGCGCGCGAGGAGCTCTTCGTAGGTTCGGGTGGGTTTGGGCGAGAAGTCCATCATGGTGATTGTATCACTCAAGCGCGCCGCCTCGATCGCGCCGCCGGCCGATTCCCACCCCGGTCCGCCGAAGTGCGCCGACTTGGAGCCGACCAGGTATTCTGGATAGCGCTCGATTGTTGCGGCGCACTTTTTCGGATCCATGTCGGTGGTGTCCTGCTCGGGTGGGCCGGTCATGCCGGCNCCGACGATATTGAGCAGGGCCAGCACCCGCGTCTTGGCCTGGGCGATGACGGTGTCCTTGAAGTCCTCAAAGTCCTTGTAGCCGGCGCCGCCGGTGTCCATNCAGGTAGTCACGCCCTGCGGTAGGCAGTGGGGGTCGGGGAAGAGCCAGGCGTCGAAACCGCCGTAGACGTGNAGGTGGATGTCGAGCAAACCGGGCGTGACGATCAGCCCGGAGACATCGACGGTCTTGGCGGCCGTGCCGGCTAGGTCGGGGCCGACGGCGGCGACTTTGCCGTCTTTGATCGCGAGGTCCATCGTGCCNTCGCGGTCGTTTTTGGGGTCGATGAGGTGGCCGCCCTTGAGCAGGATATCGCATTCCATCGTTGCGTATTACTCCCTTTTTTAATGTCGCCGTTAAGGTAGGTAAAACGAGAGTGGGCGGGCAAGGCTCGCCCGCGGTGTCGCACAGGGTTTCTAACCGCGTACCCGCGTGCGAGAGGGTACCGCGCTGGTCCACCGCATTATGTGCATCGTAGACGAGGAGCAGATTCCCGCAGTGTCCAATGGGAATGTGGTTGCTCCAAATCCGCGCCTGGCGCCGTCGCGCACATCTGAGTCAGCAGATCATAGCCTTGTGTGCGCGGATGCCGTGCAGCGGCGGGTCGTCACCGATCCAGCGGTCGTCGACCGGCTCAGAGGCGAGTTGGTAGCGCGAGTCGGAGGACAGGCGGATCTGGGCGGTGTGGTTGTCGGGACTGGCGTGCATGGTGTACATGCTGAAGACCAGCAGGTCGCCCATGCGGTATTCGTCCGTTAGCCAGCGGCCACCCAGCTCGCGGCGGGTCGCCGCCGGATCGTTGGAGTAAGAGCCGAAGGTGGGGGATTGCCACTGGGCCTGACCGCGCTCTGCGCCAGTGAGGTCACGTCCCTGTGCGCGGGCGGTCTCGATCAATTCGCGGGTGGTGGCGTCGTTTTCGCAATAGCGATCGACATCGAGCTGGCCGTAGGTGTCGATCAGCTCATGCTGCCGGTGCGAGCCCTCTAGCACGATCAGCCCGCCCATATCCATGGTGATATCGCTCAAGGGCGTCCACGAGGTAAAGAGCTTGCGCGTGCCCCGGCCCATATAGACCACGTCGTAGTGGGGCTGGGTGCCATTGTCGCCGGGCGACTTGGTGCGGAACCACGTGTAGTCGAAGTGGCGGACCTCGCCGCCTAAGAAGCCGCGGTAGAATTCCATCATCGGCCCGTCGTAGAGTACCTTGTCGAGCTCGGGATTGTCGCGTGCGACTTCGGCCATAAAGCCGACCCGGACCCCCTCGCCGGCGATGCAGTCCTCGACCGGGCGGGACGGGTCGAGCAAGTTGGCGTCGGCCAGGCGCCGGGCGACCGCATGGCGGGCGGTGATGACCTCGTCGCGGTCGAGTTGGCCAGGCAGGTAGAGATAGCCGTCGGCGGCCATGCGGCGGCGCAGTTCGTCGTAGTCGTATGCCGCGTCGTCGGAGCGGCGCAGTTGGCCGAGGGTTTCTGCTCCGGTCTCGAGCGCGGCGCCGTTGAAGGTGAAGGTGTCGGATGCGATCTGTAGTTTCATGGGCCGTTCCCTTTCGTTGCGTTTTCGTCCCGATAACATAAGTGTGGCTCGGCGAATGAGCCATGGCGAAATATACGCGCTGGCGGTAGTGTCGCATGCGGCCGCGATGTATCTTTGTACTGCGCACAGCCAACCTGGGAGATATGATGCAAGACAACGAAAAATACCTCTTTGACCTGCAGGGATTTATAGCGGTGGAAAACGCGCTCAGCCATGAGCAGTTGGCCGAATTGAACCGCATCCTCGACGAGCATATCGCCGCCGAGTGCGAGCTCGATATGCGCACCCACCGCTTCGGCAAACTGCTCGACTGGGGACCGGCCTATCGAGCGCTGATCGACAACCCGGCGGTCGCGATATATCTGGAGCAGATCATCGACCCCCAATTTCGCCTCGACCACGTCTATCTCGACATTATCCGTTCGGGTACTAGCCCCATCGGCGCGAGCTTGCACGGTGGCGGCGCGCCCTTCAATCCATCGCAGTACTATCGCTTTGCAAACGGACGCATGCACAACGGGCTGACCGTAGTCGCCTACAATCTGGCCGATGTCGGGCCGGAGGACGGGGGCTTCGGTTGCGTGCCCGGCAGCCACAAGAGCAACTACCGCTTCCCCGGCGAGTGGAAGAATATGGACGAGGCCATACAGCCGTGCGTACAGCGGGTGACGGGCCCGGCCGGTACGGCGGTCATCTTNACCGAGGCATTGACGCACGGGGCACTGCCGTGGCGCGGTGCGGGCGAGCGGCGCACGGTCTTTTTNAAATACAGCCCGCACCCGNTCTCGTGGTCGGCGGGCTATTTCGACGACGGGGTCTACGAGGGNTTGAGCGAGCGGCAGCGCGATATACTCGAGGCNCCCAACGCGCGCTACGCCAACAGGCCGCGCTNGTGANGATGGGCGTATTGAATGCGCAACAGCGCCGGGATTACGAGCAAGCGGGCTACTTGCTGGTGTCGGGGTTGATCNCCGCCGATATCGCCGCGCGGGCCGAAACGGCGATGTGGCGGATTATGGGGATGGATCGAGACGATGCGGCGACCTGGAGCCGCCGGCCCGAGGGGGTCGCCGACTTTCAGCCCGAGCGGGGATTGTCGGTACACAATGGTCTGCAAGATTGCGAGNTGATGGCTTGCGCGACCCCCGAATACCTGCGGGCGACGGCCGAACTACTGGGTGAGGAGCGGGTGCATCCGCCACAGGCTGTCCACACGCAAAACAAAGTGCCGATCACCGCCGCATGGACCTGGCCTTCGCCCCACGTCGACGGCATTCCCAAAGAGCATATGCACCGGACTTTCCCCGGGCCATATCGCATCGCCAGCCTGGTGTTTTTGAGCGATGTGGCACCCGGCGGCGGCGGTACGGCGGTGTGGCCGGGATCGCATCGCAAGATACGCGCCCTGGCCGAATCCGACCCGGAGAAATACGCCTATCTCTACCACTTCAATCGGGATATTCCCAGCCTGGACCTGGGTGATCCGGTTGAATTGACGCTGCGCTGCGGCGACGTGCTGTTTTTTCAGCATCTGTTTGGCCACAATGGCACCGCCAATGTCGGCGTCAGGCCGCGGTGGATGATGCGGTATTTCTGCGGCTGCACGGTCTGTTGCAAGCGGTGGAAAAAGACGGATCAATGGGGTCTGTGGACTCCGTAAACGACGGGAAAAGGATGAAATACTCGGATAAATACTTCGCACTCGACAAAGACCTCGGTCGGCCGCTGACGCCGGGTACGGAGGCCTATGCAACGCACAATTCCACTGGACGCCCGGTGGTTGAGCTGACCGCCGAGCAGCGCTACGCCTTCGATTTGCGCGGTTGGCTACTGATTGAGGGTGTGCTGTCGCAAGATGAGATCGCCGCGGCCAAGGAGCACATCTACAAAGTTCACCACGAGCCGGATTCACTGCTCGCGCACCACCGCTCGTCGATGGGCGGGCCCTGCGTAGAATTGATCGACCATCCGGTGATCGTCGGCTTTATGAACGAATTCGTCTACCAGCCGTTTACCGACGGTGTCAAGACCCCGCCTTTGGGCAACCAGTGGAGTTATGGCTTCCGCATGGAAATGAGCTTTTCACAATATCGCGCGCGCGGCGACGGAAAATTTTTGCCCCACAACGGCAATGGGATGATGCGGGTGCCGGGCGACCATCACACCTACCACGCCTTTCCCGGCCAGGCGCATTCGTGTTTGACGCGGGCGCTGTGGGAGCTCAATCCGGTCGCCAGGGGCCAGGGCGGGACGCTCTTCGTCAGCGGCAGCCACAAGGCGGCGTTCGTAGGGCCGGAGTCTTTGCGCTCGATGGATTCGCCATTTTGGCAAGACTACGACTGCCCGGCCGGGTCAGTGCTGTTTTTTACCGAGGCGGTGACGCACAGCTCGTCGGTATGGGATATGGACCATCCGCGGGTGGCGATTTTCAACAGCTACAACGCCATCGGCAGTAAGTGGCACAACTGGGATCCACACCCGGAGTTGTTGGCGGAAATGCCGCCGATGCGGCAGACGATGTTTCGGCCGGTCTACGTCGGCGGCAATGTGGTCAAGCACGACGACGCCTAGTCGCCAGGGTGGAATGGCGGCTCGCAGCCGCAGTCGGGCGGTATGTTTCGGGTGGCAATGTTCGGATCTGTGGAGTCTGGGCCAGGGCGATCTTCCTCGCGCCGGCCCAGGGCCTTCCTGAGTCCGACCCGAAAACTGAATCAGGAGGTACATTTCGTGCGCAAGGCAGATCTGCATCTCCATACGCATGCGTCGTCAGACGCATCGTTTGATCCAGAGGAGGTCTTCAGCATTGCAAAGGCACGAGGACTGACGGTCCTGACCTTCAACGACCACGACAGCATCGCCAGCAATGCGGCAGGTCAACGGCTTGCGGATATATACGACGTGGCCTTTTTGCCCGGCGTTGAGATTACCAGTTCATGGGGTGGCAAACCGGCCCACGTTTTGGGTTT
>PBOD01000049.1 GCA_002724215.1 Gemmatimonadota bacterium
CCGAGGCCGAAGATCGCGACCGCATCGCCGATGCGCACGTGGCCGTCGCGCACGGCGCCGAGGGCGAAGTCGGCCGGATCGAGGCAGACGGCGGCCTGCCACGGCACGCCGTCGGGCAAGAGGCGCGCGGTCTCGGGCCAGACGTGTTCTTCGCGGAAGGGGCCGTAGTGGAAGACGCGGTCGCCCTCTTTGAGCTGGCTGACGCCGGGGCCGAGTTCGATGACTTCGCCGACGCCCATATTGCCCAGGGCTACGGGGAAGTTGATTTCACCCCCCTTGTTGTCGAAGAGGCGCAATGCGGAGTCAAAGCCCCCGCGTGGGCCGGCGTAGCCCTTGAATAGCGACATTTCGGTGCCGTGTTTGGCGGCGGCGAAGAGGCTTTTGACGCGGACCTGGCCTACGGCCAGAGGCAGCGACTCGCATTCGCGGAAGGCGGTCTGCTCTCTGGCGGGGGCGATCAACTCTCTCGGCATGGGGTGACTCGCTTGACGGGGCGCAGGTTTTGGGGTTTTATGTTCGTCAATCGAATTGCGAATATACACTAGCTGGGAAATGCCAGCAATGCGCGGGGGAGCGACATGACAGAACGCGTCAAAATCCTGGTACCCGGAGACAATCCAACCCAAATAGGCGGTTCGCCACATCTGGAACGACTGGCGCCCTACGGAGAGCTCGAGCTCTATGCGGACACTCCGGAGAGCGGCGAGGAGAAAATCGCGCGGGCTCAGGGGGCACAGGTCATCATCAATACGCGTGGGGTGGTTACCTGGCGCGAGGAAATGCGGCAACTGCCCGATTTGAAGATGATTGCCACCTGCTCAATCGGCACCGATATGATCGACCTGGAGATCGCCAGAGACCTGGGCATCGTCGTCTCCAATCAGCCCGGCCGCACCGCGCCGGTAGTAGCCGAACATATGTTCGGGCTGATGTTCGCCCTTTCCAAACGGGCTTATTTCCAGACCGCCGAACTCAAGGCCGGCCGCTGGACCCGCATGATGAATACGATGTTGCAAGGGAAGGTCCTCGGCGTGGTCGGCACCGGTGCGATCGGTGTCGAAATGGCGCGTTTGGCGCGGGCCATCGGGATGGAGGTCATTGCCTGGACCTTCAACCCCTCGCCCGAGCGCGCGGCGGAATACGGTGTGCGCTTCGTTGAGCTCGACGAGTTGTTGCAACAGTCGGATGTGGTCAGTCTGCATGTCAAGCTGACCGAGGATTCGCGGCATTTGATCGGCGCGCGGGAATTGGGGCTGATGAAGGAAGGCGCCTTGTTGCTCAATGGTGCGCGCGGCGACGTGCTCGACATCGACGCGTTGCGCGCGAGCTTGCTGGGGGGCCATATCGGCGGCGCTGGTCTCGACGTGTTTCCGGAGGAACCGCTACCGGCGGACCACCCGATTCTCGATTGCGATCAGGTGGTGCTGACCCCGCACGCGGCGGACCAGACTTTGGAGGGCGTGGACTTATTAAACGAGGGGGCGGTGAATAATGTCATTGCCTTTCTCGAAGGCCGGCCGCAAAACAACGTGGCGGTATAGAAATGGAAGTAGCTATGTTTCGCTCGTTGGGCACCGGCCCTCTCGGCGTACAGGTGGCGAGCCTGGCCGACGGCCTCGATCTGGCGGCCAGGCACGGTTTTGCCGGTTATCACTTTGGCATCGGCGAGGTGGCGGCGATAGGAGCGGGTCGGGCCAGAGAGCTGGCCGAGGAGAAGGGGGTGCGGCTGTCGGGCTGGGGCTTTCCGCTCGACTTCCGCGGCGACCGGGCACCCTACGACGAGGGTTTGGCGCAATTGCCCGAGCTGGCCGCAGTGGCGGCAGAGCTGGGCGTTTTGCGCACGGCGACCTGGATTATGCCGGCCTCGGATGAATTGAGCTATGAGGAGAATTTTGCTTTCCACGTCGAGCGGCTCAAGCCAGCGGCGGCGATTCTGGCCGCACACGGCATCCGCTTCGGGTTGGAATACGTGGGGCCGAAAACTCTGTGGGCGAGCAAGAAGCACGCATTCGCCCACACTATGGAACAGATGCTCGAGCTGTGCGCGGCTATCGGAGAGAACATGGGTTTGTTGCTGGATAGCTGGCACTGGTACACTTCGCGCGAGACGGCAGACGATCTGCGCGGACTGCGCGCCGAGCAAATCGTCGATGTACACGTCAATGACGCGCCGGCCGGCATTGGCATCGACGAGCAGGTCGACAATGTGCGTGATTTGCCCGGGGCGACGGGGGTTATCGATATCGGCACCTTTCTCGGGGTCTTGCAAGAATTGGGCTACGACGGGCCGGTGATGGTCGAGCCGTTCAGCGAACGAGTGCGGGCGATGGCGGACGAAGAGGCGGTGGCGGCGACGGCGGCTGCCCTCGCCGCGGTGTGGCGCGAGGCCGGACTGGCGTGAAGCCGCGCGTCGCCCACGTGTTTCCCACCGACCGCGTCGCCTTTTTGATGCGGGCGCGGTTGATGCGGTTGCAGGAGCAGGGCTTTGCCATCAGTGTGGTCTGCGGCGACCGGGGCTACGGCGAGCGATTGCGCGAGTGCGGGCTCGAGGTCGTGCCGATTCCCTTCGCCCGCGAGATCGCGCCGTGGACCGATGTGCGTTGCCTGCTGGCGCTGAGGCGCGAGCTAGGTAGCGGGCGCTACCAGATTGCGCATTCGCACAATCCCAAAGGTACCCTGCTGGGGCCGGTGGCGGGCAGGCTGGCGAGGGTCGAGGCGGTAGTGCACACGGTCCACGGTTTTTTATTCAACGAAAATAGCCGCGGTTTGCACCGCCTGGCTGCCGAAGGGGCCGAGCGCTGGTGCGCGCGCTGGTGCGACGATCTGCTGTTCCAGAGCGAAGAGGACTACGACTACGCGCGGGCGCACCGCTATAAGGCACCCGAGCGATTGCACCTGATTGGCAATGGGGTCGATGAGCGGCGCTTCGATCTGGCGCTGCACGCTGGTGCGCGCGAGGCCAAACGCGCCGAATTGGGCCTGGGCGCGGACGAACTGGTGGTGGGGATGGTGACGCGGCTGGTGCGCGAGAAGGGCTGCATCGATTTTTTTCAAATGGCCGCGCGCATCGCCGCGCGCTGGCCCAAGGTGCGCTTCCTGATGGTCGGCATCCCCGAGGGCGCGGACCAGTCCGACGGCGTCGATCCGGCGCAATTAATGCGCGAATACAATGTCGCCGATCGCTGTATCGCGCTCGAACATCGCACCGATATGCCCGAGCTCTACGCGGCGATGGACATTTTGACCCTGCCTTCGTACCGCGAGGGGATTCCGCGCTCGCTGATCGAGGGCGGGGCGATGGGGCTGCCGGTGGTCGCCAGCGACATCCGCGGCTGCCGCGAGGTCGTTGCCGCTGGCGAGACCGGTTTGCTCTTTCCGCTCAAGGATGTCGGGGCTTTCGCCACGGCGATCGAGCGACTGCTCGGCGCTGGCGATTTGCGGCGAGAAATGGGCGCCCAGGGGTGCCGGCGGGTGATGGCGCACTACACCGAGGCGCGAACGACAGAGCGGGTGGTCAACTGCTATCGCCGGTGTTTGGAGCAAGGGCGGCGGCACTGAAACGCGCCTGAATTCTGGCGGCTATGCGCCCTGTGGCAGCGGGTTTACTTGCGCTTCTTGCCTCCGACAATGCCCTTTTTTACCTCGCGCTCGAAAGCCCGCATCTCTGCGGCCCCATCCAGGACCCCGATCTCGATATTGAATTCCCGCACTTCGCCCGGTTCGATGTACTCGAGCGTCTTGTGCTTGCGGTTCCAGGCGCGGCCGAGGACCGAGCAGTTGCCCGGTTCGATGCCGGTGACATAGGTGCCCTTGTGGAAGTGCTGCCACTGGTTGACGACGGGAATCTCGCTGCGCTTGAACTTCCAGTAGAGCCCCAGGCCCAGTTTGTCGTTGAGCAGGCCGACGTGGACCTTGCCCTGGCGGTCGGCCAGCGGTCGGTGCACGTAGACATCATCGTGGGCAGTAGCCTGGGGACCCTTGGCCACGGCGTAGTCGGAGGTTGAGACCTCGGCGTCCTGCTGCCACTCGGTGCTCTTGCGGCTGTGCAGCACCAGGCGCGTGCCCTGGTCCAGGAGCGGGAAGCCGGGATTGCAGTGGTAGACCACCATCAGCGGCGAGGGGTCGGCGGCGAGGTTTTCGACGCGGTCGCAGATCTGCAGGCGATTCTCGCCGAGTACGGCGCGGATCTCGCGCGTCATCTCGAGGTTTTCCATAAAGACCTCGGATTGGCGCATCTGGCCGCGGATGCGCAAGACGTAGTCTTCGCCCTCCCAACCGGCCTCGACGCCGACGTTTTTGGCGGGGATATAGGACAGCCGTCCGTGCAGCGGCATTTCCACGTTCTCGACCTCGGGATCGACCTCCGGGTGGCCGACGAAGTCCATGCCGCAGGTGGTGACCAGCCCGCCGAACCAACCCCGGCCCCATTTGAAGCCCTCCGGCTCGTAGAAGGCCGGTCCGACATCGCCGGGCCCGGAGCGAAAGCAGAGCGACTGGCCCTTGAAGTGGGCCGAGGAGATATCGAGCGCGCGACCGGGCAGGACGGAGAAATTAAAGCCCGAGGCGTTAAAGACCTCAATGAGATCGGCGCCGCGGGCAAAGCCTTCGGTGAGTTCGGCGCGGCGGGCGTGCATGAGCTGGCTGATATCGCCGACGCGGTCGAGGAGTTGGCGCCGGGTGAAGGTGCGTCCGAAGAGTTTGGGCATGACGGGTCTCCGTAGATGGTCCGTGGCTTGGGGCGCAGCGGGCTGGCGCCGCTGCGCGCTCGCCGCAGCTATTGTGATCGGCGTACTGGGGCGCATGGCCCCCTAAGAGTTTTCGAGGACGAAGCCGCGCTCGCCGGCCGAATAGGCGACGATGGTGTCGGCGTCGACGTCGCCTACGGAATCGGCGTGGTGGAAGACGCCGGCGGGGATGGCCAGCACGTCGCCGGCTTCGAGGGTGAAGGTCTCGTCGCCGAGGCTGTGTTCGAGGCGGCCGGCGAGCAGGTAGAGGACCTCTTCGCAATCGGGATGGCAATGGCGGGGGTTGGACCGTCCGCGCTTGATGACGACGCGGCCGAGCGTCATATCCTCGACATTGGCGACCTGGCGGCTGGCCAGCCAGGTCAGACGGCCCCAATCCTCGACGATGGGGTCGATGGCGGCGGCTTTGCGCAGCGGTGCGGACATGGCAAAATCTCCATAGGGTAAGCGTGGTCGGACCTAAGTATAGATAGATCGCCCCCGGCGTTCAATGCTTGCGGTTGTCGGGATCGGATTCGTGCTTATCTTTGCTCGCTGGNAAAAATTCGATCTCGGAGAGCGCAATGTTGCAAATCAGCCGCAAGCTCGGCACGCTAAATTTTGGCATCCTTCCTTTCTTATTGCTTCAGACCTCGGTATTGTTGGTCTTCACCACGCATTTTTCCTGGACCGGCTTGGCGCTGTGCGCGCTGTCATACCTGGTGCGGATGTTTGCGATTACCGGNTTTTACCACCGCTACTTTTCGCACCGCACCTACGCGATGGGGCGCACGATGCAATTTTTCGCGGCGTTTTTGGGGGCGACTGCCACTCAGAANGGCGCGCTGTGGTGGGCGGCGCACCACCGCCAGCACCACAAGACCAGCGACACGGCTGCCGATCCGCACAATTCGCGCGAGGGTTTCTGGCACGCCCACTGGATGTGGTTCCTCTACCGCGAGAGTTCCTCGACCGATTACGCNAGGATTCCCGAACTGGCCGGCTACCGCGAATTGCGCCTGCTGGATCGGTTTTGGTATGCGCCGCCGACNCTCATGGGCCTGGGACTCTTCGCTCTCGGCGGCTGGCACTGGGTGGTATGGGGCTATTTCGTCTCGACGTTCNTGCTCAGCAATGGCACCTACACCATCAACTCGCTGATGCACTACTGGGGGCGCCAGCGCTTTTATACCGGTGATGAGAGCCGCAACCACTGGCTGCTGGCGCTGTTGACCCTGGGTGAGGGGTGGCACAACAATCACCATCGCTANCAGGCCTCGACCCGCAACGGTTTTTTCTGGTACGAATTNGATCCAACGTATTACGCACTCAAGTTGATGAGTCTTATCGGGCTGGTCCGCGATCTCAAGCCCGTNCCCGACAAGATCATGGAAGAGGCGCGGCTCAATCGCCACTTGCGGCGCCAGGCNAGGAGCCGGGGCGCGATTTTCGCCCCGCGCCAACTGGCGGTGCGCGACTTGCTGGTGGAGATGCCCTTTGCGGCCAAGGGCTTTGTCGCCGAGAGCCTGGCGCGGGTGCGCGGCGATATGCGAGGGCTGAGACAGTCGCTGGCACAGCGCGGCGATGAGGTGGGCGCCGATGTCCGCGCCCTGAGTNGTCAGATCGCCGAGCGGGGCCAGCAGTTGGGGCGGGAGATCCGGGCACTGGATACTGCGGAGGCCGCATTGCCTTTCGACCTGTTGGGCTGGAGCGCTCAGGTGGCGGAGCGGGGTCATTCACTCCGGCGCGAGATCGAGGCCCTGGGCGAGCAGGCGTCGGAGCGAGGCCTCAGGTTGCGCGNCGAAGTCGGGGCGCTGGGCGCTCAGGTGGCGGAGCGGGGCCATGCGCTCCGGCGCGAAGTCGAGGCTTTGAGCGCGGAGGTGGGGGCCGTGGCCGGGCAANTGGTGGCGGAAATGGAGGCGNTAAAGTGCCAGGTGGCCGAAACCGTCGGCCAATTGGCCGACGCGACGGCGAGCGGCCCGTTGTGCGCAGTACGCGCTCAGGTCGGGGCGACGGCCAGTCAACTGGCGGCGGAGGTAGAGGCCCTGGGCGATCAGATGGCGGAGCGGGGTCAGATACTGCGNCGCGAGGTGGAGGCCTGGAGCGGGCTGTTGCCGCACATGGCCTGAGGGTANCTCGTCGTTNTCCTGGANTTTGCCGCTGGTGAGNGCGCGGTCGCATGGGTTGCCGATATCCTCTTCGCGGTCCTGCGCCTGGGATATATTGCCNCGGGTTGTCCANACGGCCTCGCTGGGTATGTTGTTGTAGTTGATCGCCATCGACCTCAGTTGAGCANGCTCAGGCGGCCGGAGATGGTCTCGATGTTCTGCTGGATTTCCACTGCGTCGGAGGGATCGTCGGCCCAGCGCAGATAGGCGGTGAAGGCGTCTACGGCTTTGCGGTAGTCGTGGATCCAATAGTAGAGGAAGCCCAGATCGCGGTAGTTGTCGGCTTCGTCGGGCTGGATCCAGGATATTTTTTCGGCGCAGTGGACGGCTGCGGTAAATTTGCGTTCCTGCACGTGGATGCGCTTGAGGTTGCGCAGCATNCGCGCGAGGATCTGCAGTGGCGGTGCGGGGGCGAGATANTCTTTTTCTAGCGCGAGTTTGCGCCCGNCGACTACCGGTAGTCGCTCGCCGAGTTGGCGGTAGTCGACGAAGGCTCCGCCTGCGAAGGGATCGATAAAGAGGGGGTCGCTTTCGGTGCTGCGCACCAGGAAGTGATAGGGAAAATTGATCCCGGCCAAAGGCAGCTNCAGGCGCCGGCCCACTTCNAGGTAGACCACCGACAGGCTGATGGGAATGCCGAGCCGGCGATCGATGACATCGTTGAGGTAGCTATTGCGGGGGTCGTCGTAGGCATCCTGGTTGCCGCAGAATTCGAGATCGACAAANAGGAAGTGGCTAAGGTTCGCCAATTCGGTCGCCAGGTCCGCGGCGGGCGGATGGTGGGCGCGGTAGTTTGCGCCTATATCGTCCAATTGGCGCAGGTAGTACTCGACATTGAGGTCGGGGTAGGCCTGGCGGGCGATGAGCAGCGCACCGCGCGCCAGGTCGAACTCGCTGTCCTGCGCTTGCTGGACCAACGCGAAAAAGGGGTCTGTGGACTGTCGCTGCATGGCAAGCGGCTTCCCTGCGGCTCGACGCGCGAAGGATGATTTTTCGCTACGCCTTCAGACGGCGCGGTTGTATATCCAGCTGAATTGGCAGGGCTCGGTTGCGGTCTGGCGGCGCTGGTTGCGCTCGGCGAGTCGGGCNTAGCGCGGGCCGAGTTGGCAGAGGTATTCCTGGGCTGCGGCGGCCTCGCCCTCGAGGCCGCCGATCGATTCCAGATTCCACTGGCGCACTAGGTGTTCGATGATCTCGGCATAGTGGGTGGCGGTGTAGACGCCGAGGCGCTGGGCCACGACCGCAAAATGGGCGAAGAGATCGGGATCCTGGCCGTCNGTCATCAGGTGGGCGGGCATAACGATCTGGTGCTTCATCAGGTCGCGAAAGGCCAGCACGGCCCCGTCGGGGTCGAGCTCGAAGATCTTCTTCATGAAATTTGTATAGGCCTTTTCGTGCCGCGCCTCGTCGCCGGCAACGAGGCCGCAGATCGTCTTGAGGTGCGCATCGCCGGCTTTTACGGCCAGGCGACCGACATTGCTGTGCGAAATCTTAGTCGCCCGCTCCTGGAAAGAAGTGTAGACGAAACCCTTGTAGGGATCCTGTGCGGCCTGGGGATTGAAACCATTGCGGATCAGGTACTGGATGGTGGTCTCGACAGACCGCATATCGACGCGGCCGGTGAGATAGAGGTATTTGTTGAGCAGGTCGCCATGGCGGTTTTCCTCCGCCGTCCAGCCGCGCGACCACCGGGCCCAGGCGCTTTCGTCGGTGCCGGTGGCATCGCCTACGCCTTCGAAGCTATTGAGCAGCGTCTGGTAGGTGGGTAGGGCTTCCTCGGTAACCATATCGCCGACGAGTACGACCAGGACATCATCGGGCAGGGCTTCGGCCCGGGTGCGGAACTCGCGGATATGGTCCTCCCAACCTTCGGTGGACATGTCGGGAAGAAAGTCGTCGGGCTGCCAGCTGTCGTCTACGGACTTNAGCAATTGGAGCTGGTCCTGGACGTAATCTTCCATGCTCGCAATGACTTCTCTTCTCTGCGGCTTCAACGGATACTCTCCTCAGATAGACTTANGTCCAANTATAAAGACAAATCCAAAAGTACCGCACAGATCGAAAAACGCCAATAGGCACGGTCTGTGCGTCCTGCAATGGCGNAAAATGCTTGATTTATATCCTTTTGTTTAATATATGTTTAAGATTTATTTCTACAAAGAATGAGATTGGGGCGAGCAGGCGCGTTGGCCACGTCTTGTTTGATGTATACGGCAAAAACGACAAATGCGCAACGGGCGCGATTTCAGGTCTCATGAGTTATTCAACGGCGGTTGAACTCGAAAATGTATGGAAGCGCTTCGGTGCGATAGAGGCGGTGCGCGGCGTGTCACTGCGCGTGCCGGCCGGGTGCATCTACGGATTTCTCGGCCCCAATGGCGCTGGCAAGACGACGATCATCCGCATGATTATGAGCATCTTCTTCGCCGATGAGGGACGGATCGGCGTGCTCGACGGGCAGGATGCGGTGGCGGTCAAGGATCGGCTCGGTTATTTGCCAGAGGAGAAGGGGCTGTACAAGAAGATGAAGGTAGCGGAGTTGATGNCCTATTTCGCCCGGCTCAAGGGCCTCGGCGACCGCGCGGCGCAGGCGCGNGCCGACGATCTCTTGNAGCGCTACGGACTGGGCGAGTGGAAGGATCGGCGCTGCGAAGCGCTGTCGAAGGGTATGGGCCAGAAGGTGCAATTACTCGTCACCCTGATCCACGAGCCCGACCTGGTGATCCTCGACGAGCCCTTTTCCGGTCTCGATCCCGTCAACCGCGATNTGATGCGCGATGTGATTTTGCAGATGCGCCGCGCTGGCAAGACGGTGATTTTCTCGACTCATATCATGGAGCAGGCCGAGCAGGTGTGCGACTACGTGGCCTTGATCAACAAGGGGGAAAAGATCATCGATGGCCCGTTGAGCGAGGTGCGGTCGAGCGGGGGGCGGGCTGCAATGCTCGACTACGATGGCGATGGGCGCTTGCTCGAAGATCTGCCGGGGGTAGAGCGCGTCAACGACTCGGGCAAACAGGCCGAACTCNTGCTGGCCGAGGACGCCGATTCGCAGGCGGTGCTGGCCGCGCTTTTNGANCGGGTGCAGATTCGCCGNTTCGACCTGCGCGAGCCCTCCCTGCACGAGATTTTCATCCGCGCCGTGGGAGCCACTAACGATGCGTAAGATCGCCCTGGTCGCCTGGCGCGAATACATGGACAATGTCCGCACCAAGGGTTTCTGGATCGGTATCCTGGCCTTTCCGCTGCTCATTGCTCTGGGTGCAACGATGCCCGTTCTGCTGACCCAGGCCAAGGAGGCGCGGACCTACGCGGTGCTCGATCAGTCGGGCTTCGTGCTGGCCGAGGTTGAGAAGCGGATTCTCGCTGAGGATTTGCGGCAGGTGCTGGCAGCGGCGGCCGAGCGCTATCGCGACGGCGGGAAAGCGTGGGATCGCCTGCC
>PBOD01000050.1 GCA_002724215.1 Gemmatimonadota bacterium
TCACCGGATCGTCGATGACGGTGGGCGCCACCTCGCCGCGGCGATGCGCGGGCGTCGATATGATCAACGGCACCCGCGCCGACGCCTCGTGCCAGGTCTGCTTCCACCACAGGCCGTGCTCGCCGCCTAGTTCGCCGTGGTCGGAGGTATAGACGATGATAGTATTATCGAGTAGGCCGTCGCGTTCCAATAGCGCCAGAAAATCGCCGATGATCTCGTCGAGGTGGTCGACGCAGGCGAAGTAGGCAGCGCGGGCGCGCAGGGTTTGCTCCGGGGTGATATCGGCGCAGTAGTGCCCCTGCGACTCGCCGCCCAGGGCGCGCAGCGCCCCCTGGGTCGAGGGATGATCCTGCCCGTCGCCGCCAGCACTGACTTTAGGCGGCGTCACGCCCTCTGGCCAGTAGCGCTCGCAGAAGCGGCGCGGCGCGTTCATCGGGAAGTGCGGATGCACGAAGGAAGCGTAGAGCAGCCACGGCTGCTCCGACGCCGCATTGCGCTGCTCGCGCAGCCAGGCCAGCGATTCGCGTACCACATACTGCTCCTGCAGCATCGACTCGGGAATATCGCTGATACCGACATCCTCGATAATCGACGGCATGAAAATGTGGTCGCGCACCCCGGGCAGGCTGAGCGGATCCTTCTGGTGACTGGGCGATGGCGCATTGAAATCGCCATAGGGTCGGGCGGAAAACCCAGCATACTGACGCGAGCCCGGCAGGTGCATCTTGCCCACCGCGGCCGTGGCATAACCGTGCGCGCCCAGGTGCGAGGCGAAGGTCGGCGTCTCGGGCCATAGCACCGGGCAGCGGTGCGCGTGCCGGCCGGCCAATAGCGATGTGCGGCTGGGCGTGCAGAGCGGCGTCTGGCAATAGGCCGCGTCGAAGCGCAGCCCCTGTCTGGCCAGCTGGTCCAGCGCCGGCGTGCGGCAGGGCTCCCCTCCTCGCTCCGGTGGCAGAGAGGAGAGAAAGCGATAGCTGTGCTGGTCGCTGAGCAGGAAAAGAATATTGGGACGGTCCATTGGGAGGCTCTACGGGGTTAATGGGTCTTCAGCGCACGATCACGTCCCAGACCTTCGACATCCGCGCCTTGCCCTCTGGCCCTTCGACGGACAGTGTGACCGTATAGGTCGTTCCCGGTTCCTGGTACTGATGGATGGGATGCTGCTCGCTCGAGGTCTGGCCGTCGCCGAAGTCCCAGTGCCAGCTGGTGATCTTGCCATAGGACAGATCCTGGAAAGCGACCAGACGGCGCTCCATGTCGAGGACGGTAAAATCCCACTGCGCCTCGACCGGATCGCGGAATTGCTCTGCCAAGGGCATGAGTCGGAAGCCCACGAGCTGCGAGGCATTGCCGTACATCGTCGTCTTGTGCGACAGATTCCAGAAGCCCTCGAACTGCTGCTGCTTAACCTCGACGTCGTCGTAGTCGAGGATACACCAGGTTAGGCCGATAAGCGCGTTCTCCTCCAACTGCGACTCAACGGCGCGCGCCGGCCCGTCCGCGGGGGCGTAATCGAAAGGCGTGATCCAGAATTCGAGTGTATAGTGGCCACTCTCGCCCGGGGCAAAGTCATAATCGGCCGCGGCGTTGGCCCAGGGCAACTCGTAAATCCACTGATTGGCGCCCCAGACCATGGTCCAGGGCTTGTCGAGTGCCGGGGTCAGCACGTGGTAGTTCTGCGCGTGGACGCCGTGGAATTTGAAATGGCCGTCCAGCCCTTCGAGCCCGTTCGTGCCCTTGTCCTCGCGCAATTGCGGAATCAGCGGCCCGCCGGACAAATCGCCATCGACGACGATCTCCAGTATGTCGTTGTGCAAATCGCGATGACTGAAATCCCAGTAGTCGTCGTAGGCCTCGTAGAGAAAGTAGAGCCGATTGAGGCCCTTGACCCAGCCGACCCGCATGGTGACATCGAGATCGGCTCTGTCGATCGGGCTGTCGTGTACTGTATCCTTGAGCTGGTCGATGCCAATGGCGTAGTGGTCGGGCACCAGCGACCAATCAGCTTTGTCGCCGTCTATGCGGGGAATCTTGTCGGCGGGAAACTGGAATATCGCAAAGGTAGTGTCCGGCCGTTCGAGCGCCGTAGCGGGTAGCACCCACAGCGCGCCAAGCGCAACCAGTAGCATCGTTTTCATCCGCGCTCCTCAATCATATCCGGTTGTCGTCGATATAATCCCAGTTATAGGCGATACCCAAACCGGGATCCTGCGACACGTGTATCCGGCCCTCAGCATCGATCGGGTCTTCGATCGCGTGCAGATGCGGCGGCGGTAGCTCATAATCCAACTCGGCGCGCAACAGGCCGCGCTCGTAGTAGCGGCACGTCGCCTCGGGGGTCGCCGCTGCCAGGTGTACGTGCGGCGCGCCGACCCCGTGTATTTCGCATTGCAACCCGTAGAGCTGGCACAGATTAATCACCTTCCAACAGCCGGTAATCCCGCCGTAGTTGACATCGATCCGCAGCATATCGCAGGCACCCTGCAACAACCACTCAGCGCGGGTGAAAGGACCGCCCTTAACGTGCTCGGGCGAGCAAATCGCGATTTGCGTCTCGCGGGTCAGGCGCCGGTAGGCCTCCACACGCGTTTCGATCATCGGATGCTCGAGCCAGTAGTAATTGAGCTTTTCTAACTCGCGGGCCACCCACAGCGATTCCTCCAGTGTGTAGACTCCGAACGGGTCGAGCATCAGCACGATGTCGTCGCCGACCGTCTCGCGTACCGCCCGGCAAATCTCGATGTCCTCCTGGGGAAAGCCCGGCAACTGCGGCGCCGGTCCTGGAATATGCGGATCCCAGCAGATATTGGCGTGGACCTTGAACGCCTTGTAGCCTCGCGCGACGCAGTCTCTGGCCAGCTCTGCGTAGACCTCGGGGCCGCCAAGATTGGGGAAGGTGCTGGCATAGGCTTCCACGGTTTCGCGCGTCCCACCGAGCAACTGATAGACCGGCAAGCCAGCTTTTTGCCCGGCCAAATCCCACAGCGCGCAGTCGACGACCCCAAGCTGTTGTTCGGTCAAGCCGTCCCGTGGGCTGAAGGTCGACATCTGATCCATCCAATGCCACAGCTTCTCGCGGTGGAGCGGATTGTCGCCGACCAGCATGTGTTTCACCGGCCCTTCCATAGCCGCCTTGTTACCGCCGAGCATGTGCCCACAGATGCCCTCGTCGGTAGAGATCCGAGTTATCGCGCCGGTCCCCTCGCTTTCTTCGGCTCCGAGCCACTCGCCATAGCCCCAGCGGGTAGCGCCGACGCGGCGGCGGCTTACGGTGCGGAAGTGGATGACTTCGACATCGGTGATCTTCATAACGTCCTCCTGAATACGGAATCGGCACCACCCGTGCTGTGGCAAGTAGACAGAGTATACGGCAGAATCAACCCCGATCTCACATCCCGGGGCGTGCGCCGCGGGACATCGGCACGAACGAAATACGGCGAGGGCGGCTACTGGGAAACTAACGCCGCTAGACGGTCTTCGTAGAGGACGATCCGGTCCTGGTAATCGCGCCGCAATCCCATCAGGAACTGGTCCGCCAACCGGCTCTCCTCCGCGCGCTTGAGCAAGGCCCGCGCCCGCTTCTCAGCCTTGTCCCAAGGCTCGGGTTTGCGATCGAAGTTCGAAGCCATCACCTTGAATATCGAGTAGTATTTGCCTCCCCGAGGCATGCCTTCCGGCCCGACCACCTGGGCGGCCTGCGCCGTGACCTCGATCGGCCCCTGCAAGCGGCCGACTGCGCCGGCGCGCACCGCATCGATCAATTCGCGGTAGAAGGGCTGCTCGTGCGCGTGGATGTGGAACCTGCCCTTGGCACCCTTGCCCGCAACGCGCAGCGTGTGCTCGTCGGCCAGCGCCCCCATATCTTCGCCCGCCGCGATTCGCTCCTTCAGCAAGTCCGCCTCCGCCGCGGTCTTGACCATGATCTCCTGCAAGGTGACTTCCTCTGGCGGAGTGAACATCTCGGGCCGTTCGTCGTAGAGTTTCCGCGCCGCCTCAGGAGCAATCTCGACCTGGTCCTTAACCGCCGTCTGCCGCAGCGCCACCAGCAGCAGCGCGTCCCGGCGGCGCTGCTGCCAGCGCAACAGCCGCTCGTCGCGGTCTAGGCCGGCCCGGTTCGCAGCGAGTATAAAGAGGTCTCGAATCAGCAGCACATCCTCGGCAAACCACCGCACCGATTCGTCGATGTCGCCGGAGAAACCCATCTTGAGCTCGTCCGCATAATCCCAGAAATCCCCGACGGTGATCTCGCCGCCACTGTGGGCAAAGAGCGCTTGGGCGCGCTCGGCGTCGCTGAACGTACGGCGCCCGTCCGCCACCCACTGTTGCAGCTGCCGCAGTACATCGCCATTGGCGCGAAAGTCGATTTCGGCGCGCAGTTTCGCCATAAAGGCATCGACTAAGTCGGTCGTCTTGCGTTCCTTCAATTCGGCTTCCAGCCCGTTGCGCGCGGTGGCATAACTGACCGGGCGGGCGTGCATGACCTGGTAGATCCCGTACTGATCATTCGGCAGCCGGATCGGCTCTGAATACTCGCCGGCGGCGAGCGTGGCGATGTATTGCTGCAGATAGTTGGGAATGCGGTTGGGCGTGAGGTAGCCCTGGAGTTCGCCCCCCTGCTCTGCAGTCGATTCGTGCAGAGAATGTTCGAGCGCCATTACGGCGAAATCCGCCCCGGCCGCGAGCCCCGCCAGTATCTCTGCCGCCTCGGACTCCGTCGCGACGATGATCAGCCGCAGCTTGACTTCGCGCTCCTTTTCTGCTGCCTCATAAGCCGCCTGCAACTCCGCTTCGCTGACTGCGACCTTCTCGTTGTCGACAAATTCCCGCTCGAACAACAGCCGCAGGAGGCGCTGGGCCCTCTCCTGCGCGATTTTGCCCGCTACTTCCGGCGTTTTGTCGAGCCCCCTTTTGGTCGCCTCCTGCAGGAAAATTTCCTTGTCGATGATCGTCTGCAGATATTCGCGATACCCGTCCACGCCCTTCTTCTTCGTCTTAAGCTCAGCGGGCAGGCGCCCTGCAAAATCGATCAACTGGGAGGCCGTTATGCGGCTATCCCCCACTTCGGCCAATACTGGATCTTCCAGTTCATCAGCGTCCCTGGCGCAACCCGCCAGCAAGATCCAGGCACATACAACTGTCGATAACACTTTCATAGAATCAGCACACTCGCAGAAAAATAGGGTACTCGGATACAGGTGATAGCAGGTCTAGCGGATGCTGCCATAAACCGTCACGAAGGAGAGCGCGCCGGTTTCCAGAGCGCTCGGCTGTGCGAAGCGCTCGAGATGGCGCCGGGTCACGCGCAGCCCCATCAGCGTCTTGAGCGAATAGCCTAGATAGGGCGTGCTGACCGAGAGCTGCAGGGCCAGCGAGGTCTCGTCGTAATCGCCCGTCGTCGCACCGACGAGTAAACCGGAGGGCTGGAGATCCGCGGCGACCTCGTCCTGCGTAAAATCGCGGAACACCAGCCGCTCGATGCCCAGCTGCAGCATTACATTGTTCAAAAAGGACCGTCTGGCCAGGAGCGAGAAGATCCCGCTCCAGTCCTGGCGCTCGGCCGTCGGGTCGCCGCTCAGGCGGGCAAAGTTGTAGGGCGTGTCGTCCATGAACAGCTCGTGCTTAAAACGCGGCTGGACGACGACCTTGCCCATCGGGAACAGGTAGTCTACCCTGTTGATCAACCCCAGACGTCGGGTGGTGCGGGCGATCGGACGACCGGCTCGATCGAGGGCGCCCTCGTCGCGCTGGCGGATGATCTCGTGGATAAACTTGCCCTCGGTGTTAATCCCCTTCCAGCTCTTGCCCTCGAAACCCGCCCATAGGCGATTGACCAGCGCGTCGCGCATCGCCAGCGGGTCGGCGATGGGCTTCATCGACCCGGGCGAATCGACAGGCCGGCCCAGCTCGGGCCGTGCCTCGACCCACTGCACTATATCGTCGGCAATGTCGTCCTGCACCAGCTTGAACATATTGTAGAAGGCCGCGTTGCCCCAGCGCGGAAGATTGCGCTCGTAGGCCAGCAGTGCATAGCGGGTCAAATTTCGCGCGCCCGTCGATAAGCGCTCGACTCGCTCCTGCCCCGCGAACCACTTCAGTTCGGGTGTGATCCAGGCCCCCAGGTGAGCGTTGTAGCCACGGCGATCGCGCTTGTAGGGGTAGTCGGGCTCGTCGTCATTCTCGAAGCGCTCGCCCCAGCCATTATTGTTGAGATCGACGGCGAAGACATATTCTGGCCGGTCGACGTAGTGGCGCAGGAACTGCTCCTCGTAGTCGGGGATAAAATTGGGCCGCACCGGGGTATTGTTCTGGTTGAAGTCGGAGATAAAGTCGTTGTTTTCGTCGAGGCCTGGAAACACCGCGTCATCGGCCAGCCCCTCTTTATCGCGACGCTGATCTAAGCGGATGTCGTTGTCATCGTTGTCATCGACCAGATCGTAGACGAATTCCGAGCGCGCCTCCTCATCGCCGCTGTAGTCGATCCGCCCACCCTGGTCTACCAGGAAGGACGTGGTGCTGTACTCGGCGTCCATGCCGAAGGCTTCGCCGAAGAAAAAGAAGGGATAAAAGTCTCTCGAGATATTGAGCATCCAGCCGGTGGCCGCGCGATCGCCGAGCACGCCGGAGGTGCTGTGGTGTATCTTGCGGGCGATGTTGGGGTACTGCCGGAACTGGTGATTGACGTTGAATTCGCCGTAGACCCGGAAGCCGGCCACATCGGTGACTTCGAGCGTGACGCCGAAGACCTGCGTCGCCGTCGGCAGCCCGTAGTCGAAGACCACCCAGCGCTGGTTGGAGTTGTCTTTGACATTGCCCGCCGCCCGCGCCACGTTGAGGAATTGCGGCTGGGCGCCGAGCGCCTCGTTGTCGGTCTGCACGTCGGAAGCCACGTCGACGCGGTAGTCGTTGTTGAGCAGGAAGCGGAACTTCACCGCGGTAATGTTGTTGACCAAGTCGGCGTCCTGGATGATGTCCTCCAGCGCCGTGATGTCCGGGTCTTCGGCGGAGAAATTGTAGCGGTAGGTGATCTCGCCCTCCGAGCCCGCTCCTTCGGCGACGGGAAAGCCATTGCGCGTGATCCCGCCCACCGGTTGCGGCAAAAAGCCGATCTCGCTGCCCACCAGCACCGTGTCGCGGTCGCCTATCTTGGTGCGAATTTCGATATCCTGGCTGAACACCGTCGGCCCGCCGACGCCATCGGCGGGTGAGTCGTCGGTGACGCGGACGATGATCCAGTTGATGCGGTTCTCCAACTGGCCGTTGGTCAGCTTGCCCTTGAAGGGATTGCCGCCGCGGTCGGACTGCGCCCGGTCGTTGTGGGCGTTGACATAGGTCGCGCCCAGCCGCACCGAGTCGTGGAGCTTCCACTCGCCGCGGAAGCCCAGCAGATTGGTAAAATTCTCGGTGACGATGGGCACCCGCACCCCCGGCGCAATCTGGTGCACCGGCAGACTGATCCGCGACATCAGTATCGTCGCCTGCAGGCGGTCGGCGGCGTAGTCGAATTGCACCCCGTTGAAGCGCGTCTTGCGGAAGGTCATCGGCGTCAGGGTCGTGTTGATCAGATCGCCGACGGTCACGCTGAGATGGTGTTGGCCCTTGGTGTCGGTGGATACCAATAGCTTGTTGAACCACGAATCGAAACGCCCGCTCGGCTTGAGCAGACCAGAGCCCTGCGAACTGGTCGGCTGCCGCTGGCGCCAGTCGTAGACCAGCCAGCCCTTAGTCAGGTAGCGCCCGTAGATATCGTAGAAATAATCGCCCTCCTGCGCCTGTGAGAAATAGCGCCGGTAGGGCTCGCGGGCGTAGTTGGTATACTGCCACTGCCAGCGATATTCCTCGGCTATTTCCTGCGGCATGTACCAGCGCTTCAGGGCCGGAGCGAAAGCCGAGCTCCGCATGCTGGGGGCACTGGCGTAATAGGACACGCGGTCTAGCTCGTTGAGCCCGAGGCGATTGCCGTAGTCCTGGGCACCAGCTGGCGCCAGGCATGCAAACGCCCACAGGAAGGATACTATGGCGGTGGTCCTCCGTCGCATCACTCTACACCGGCGTAGACCGAAATGAAGCTGGTGCCGAAGGAGCGGCTCTCGCTCCGCTTGACCAGCCCCTCGTCGCCCAGCACCACCGCCTCGTCCCAGCGCCTGGTATAACTAAAACCGAACTGGGTGGTCAGCTTGTAGCCGAGATAGTGGCCGAGGGTCGTCCACTGCACCGCCAGTACCAGGTTGCGGAAATCTCCCGTGTCCTGGGCCGGGCCGTCCGCCAGCAGCGCCTCCTCATCCAGGGCCAACTCGCGAAAGATCGAGTATTCGACCCCGCTCTCGACGAAGGAGTTATTCAATACAGGTAATCGCGTCTGCACAATGCCGATTCCCATCCACTCCTTGCGGTCTGCATCGCCCTGCAGGAAAGCCGACCTATTGAGGTACTCGCTCTTTACCTTGGGCTGCAGCACCAACGCGCCGATCTCATAGGTGTAATCGGCCTTGTTGATCAGGCCCAAGAAGTGCGTACTCTCCTCCAGAATCGGTGCAGCCCCGCTCCTGTAGGCCTGGCCCTGCTGGCTGTAGAGGCTGTACTTGAGCTTGCTGATCACATTGAGTCGCTCGGCCGGCTCGTAGTCGAATTGCAAATAGCTCGAATTGACCCAGGTGTCGCGAGCCGGCAGAATATCGGCGATATTGGCCAGCGATATCGTCTGCAAATCCGGCGTCATCTCGCGGCGATCATCGGCAATATTGTCCTTGACCCGCTTGAGCGAATTAAAGACGCGCAACCGGCCCCAATGGGCATGGTCGCGGTCGTAGATGAAGACGCCGTAGGTGACGTGGTTGCGGCGGTCGGACGAAAGCTCGTCCTCGCGCAGGCGACCCACCGTCAGCCGTGCGTCTGGCGTCAGATGCTGCCCGATGTAGACATTGTAGCCGCGGTGATCGCGGCGGTAGGGATAGTCGGGCAGGTCGTCGTTCTCGAAGCGGTCGATCCAGTCGTTGTTGTTGAGATCGATGCCGAACAGAAACTCGGGCCGGTCGACGTGATAGCGGAAGAAGGGCTCGTCGTAGTCGGGGATGCGGTTGCTCAGCGAGATATTGTCATTCTGATTGAAATCGGAGACGAAGTCGTTGTTCTCGTCCCAGCCCGGAAAAACAATCGGATCGGGACCGCCCTGGCCCCAGCGGGACCAGTCGGGAGTGCGGTCCTGATCGTCGTTGTCATCGACGAATTCATACATCGACGTACGCTCGTCATCGTAATAAACATTGCCACCCGAATTGACGATATAGGACGTGGTCGAATAGTCCGGGTCCATGCTGAAGGCCTCACCGAAGAAGTAAAAGGGATAGGCCTCCCGGGTGACATTGATCATCCAGGCCTCGGCGTCGTCAGAATCGGTCAGCAGGTTGCGGCCGGCGTCGGCCAGGGTGAGGTTGGGATACTGCGTGTAGGCGCGGTTGACATCGAATTCGGCATAGGCGTCAAAGCCCAGCAACTGCTGAATTTCCATCGTAAATCCGAAAACCATATTGGCCGACGGCAGTCCGTAGTCGAAGAGCACCCGCTGCTGATTCGAGTTGTCGGTCACATTGCCCTCGGCGCTGCGCACGTCGAAGAGCACCGCACCCGACTGCGCGAGGTCGGCGCCGGTCAGCGGCGTCGACGGCAGGCTGCCGCGCCCGATCTGGCGGTCGGACCAGACCTGGATTTTGTAGTCGTTAGCTACCACCAGGTCAAACTGGATATCGACGATTTCGGTCGGCCGTGGCCCGATATAGGCCAGGTCGGTAAAGTCGTAATTGATGACGATCTGCTCGTCACCGTCGGCGGCCAGAAAGCCCTCCTGCGGAAAGCCGCCGGTAATCACCGGCCACCGGGTCGGGTCGGAAACCACCTCGCGCAAGCGGAACTTGGTACGCTTCTTGGTGTCGAAGTCCTCGGCGGTGATAATAATATCGTGTGCGAATAGCGCCGCGCCCCCGGTGCCATCCTCGGGCGAATCGTCGCTGAGCACTACCGCGATGGCGGTGACCGGTTTGCTCCCCTGCTCGGCGCCGAGCGTGCCGACAAAGGGATTCCGCTCAAAGGCCTCGGCCAATGTCTGCGAGGTGTGGGCGTTGACGAAGGTCCCGCCGATCTTGACGAAGTCGCCGATCTGCGCCGTAGCGCGGCCGCCCATCATATTGGTGGCGTTGGTGGTGGTCGCGGGCTGGCGCTCGGGCGTAGTGCCGAGTATCGCCTCGCTGGCCCGCGAAAAGAGCAACGTGGCCTCGTATTTGTCAGAGGCGAAATCCATCTGCACGCCGTTGAAGCGCGGTTTGGAAAACGTCAGCGGGGTCAGCGCGGTGCGGATGCGCTCGCCAATGGTGATGGCCAGGTGGTACTGGTCTTTCGAGTCGGAGGAGACGGTGACCGCATTGAACCACGCATTGAAGCGCGGATCCTTGTAGATCGACGAGCCGAACTGCCCGGGCTGGTTCTGGTTCCAATCGAAAATCAGCCAACCCCAGGTCTGGTAGTTGCCGTACATATCGTAGAAAGGCCCGCCCTGGCGATTGGTGTTGACATAACGCTGGTAGAGATCGCGGGCGTAGTTGGAGTACTCCCACTGGCGGAACCCGTAGTCGAGGTAGAGTTCCTGCGGCACGTACCATTTCTTGAGTGCCGGGTCAAGCGCGTCGAACATCACGCCCGGCCCCCTGGGCTCGAACGTCAGTTCGGCGCCGCGCTGGGTACCGAAGCGCCGGTCCTGCCCATCCGCGACCGTCGCCGCCAATATCGCGACAAAGGCGATGAGAACCGGCCAAGCCCCCCTGGGTCTACACATCGAATCCCTCCATTTAATGCCCATGCCTGCGCCCGCTCGCGGACGCTCAATACGCCATTTCGATCACACCGACGGCCGATTCGCCCCCGGCGTCGGTATCTACATCTACGCGGAAGAGATAAATCCCCGGCGGCACCATAGCCCCCGCCCCATTGGTGCCGTCCCATTCCACCGCAAAACTCCCACCCCCCTGCGCACCCGTCAGCAGCGTGCGCACCGGATTGCCGGCCAGATCGAACACCTGCACTGAAATGGGTGCAGCGCCAACCAGGCGCGTCAGATCGTACTGAATCGCAGTGCGATCGTTAATCCCGTCACCATTGGGGCTGAAGGGCCGCGGTAAAGCGGAGGCGCTACGCAATAGCGCGCCGACGCCGAGAGGCACCTTTACCGACAGATCGTTGGGATCGGCAACCCCGATCGGCACCAGATCGTCATCCTCCGAACCCAGGTCGGCGGCATTGCCACTGATGACCCGCTGGCCCAGATCGTCAACGCTGCTGTTGAAGGCCGTGCCGGTGAATGTCGTGCCAAAGCGCAACACCCGGCACTTGAAGCGGATCTTGAGTAGCGCCGCCCGCTGCGCCGCCAGGTCACTCTCGCCAATCAGGGGAAAGCGCACCCGCAACCGCCGCTCCTCCACCGCCTCGACGGCAAACTGGCCGCTGTCATCGAGGACAGGCAACTGGTCGAGCGCAGCGCCGCTGAAATCGGCGCTTTCGACCCGGCCATCAGCGTGCACAACTTCTATCGCCTCCACCGCGGAAACTCGCACCGGCGTGGCGATTTCGAAGGCGTCAAAGCCCTGGTCCACCCCGCCGCGCACGGTGGTCGGCAAGACGGCGTAGGTAAAGGACACGGGCACGCCCAACGCAACCTGGCGCGGCATCACCTCGCCGATGATCTGCTCGGCCATCGGCGGATTGGACACCGTAAAGGCCAGGGCGCCCAGCGCACGGGCGGCTTGCAAATCGTCGCTGACGAACTCGACCTTGAACTGAAAATAGCGGCGGGGACCCGGCGAGAGGATCGGCACGCCCACCTGATCGTCGCCGATATTGTCGGCCGTGACCGCGCCGGCGGCCAAGCTATAGGGCGGCGACCAGCGGCTCCAGGCGACGAGGTCGTCGCCGATCTCCCCTTTTTTAGCTTTGCGCAAATCCTCGTATTGCTCCAGCGTCAACGACACCCGGCTGCGCTCGGCGAAAGGCAGGGCATTAAAAACGTCGAGCCCCTCCTGCGCTGAATCAAAGGCGTCCAGTTCGATCGAAGCGCCCTCTTCGGTGGTGACCACCGCCCCCTCCTGCCACGGCACGTCCTCGCCGCTGTTTTCGTGCAGACGGGTGTACTGCAGCGGCGTGTCGTCCCAGCCGCTGCGCGTACTGACCAGCAGTCGCGACTGCCGCTCGAGGCCGACGACCTCCTCGAGCCAGCGGATCCGCCCCCACAGCGCCAACTCGTCACCGAAGTCGAAAATATTGGACAGATAGTCGGCGCGGGGCACAAAACCCGAGCCAAAGACGCGGAACTCGGCAATCTCGAAGCCAACGGTGGTCTGGGACTTCAAGCGGATAAAACGCACGTATTGCGGCGGGATATTCAACTCGACGATCGGCTGCTCGTTCTCGGTCTCCAGCTCGACGGTGGTCAGCACCGGTTGGTTGGCCACCTGCGTCTCCTCGCTGCCGTCGTTAAGCAGCAGTTCGAAAGCGCGCATGAAGTCGTTTTGGAACGGAAATTCGGGGGCCGGGTAGTCGGGATGGGCATTGCGGGGAAAAAACTGGATCCGCTCAACGCCGAAGCGCGCGCCGAGGTCGAAATCCATAATCACCCCCAGTGAATTGACCTGGGCGGCCCCGCGCGCGGTCTTGCGCTCAAAGGCGGTGGTCGGATCGTCATCGACCATAAAGACCAGGGTATTCTTGATGTCCTGCGACAATATCGTCGGAGCACTGAGCCCGCCGCCGCGATCGAGCAGCCCGCGGGCGATATTGAGCGACGCATCCGCCTGCTGCGGCGACAGCCAGCCCACCCGCCCGCCAGCGTCGAATTCGACCACATTGCCCGGGGTGTTGCTAAACTCGAACTCGGTCGGGCCACTCTGCACCAGCGCCGCGATCTCGCCGCCACCGCCCTCCCAGCCCAGACCGATCTCCCCGCCCATGACGATGGTGCGACGTGCAGCTCCGCTGTCCTGAACCGCCAGGCACACCGCGCCCACCAGGGCCACAACCAGCGGCATCGCTCTCCCTCGCGAATACAATACCAATCTCCTCTAACTCGGCCTCAATACGCCACGTATAAGACCCGCTGCGTGGCGGTTTCAGCAACCTCCGCATTCGAGTCCGTATCGACGGCCAGGCGCAGAATGTATATCCCGGGCGCGACCACCTGGCCCGCCTCGTCGTCCGCCGCCCAGGCAATGGAGTAGGCCCCGGCGACCTGTGGCCGCTGTATATCCAGAACCCGCACCAACCGGCCACCGAGATCGTATATCCGCACCTTGACCGGCCGCACCCCGCTCAGGCGGCGCACGCTGAAATCAAAGTTCATCGCGTCGTTGACCCCGTCGCCATTGGGCGTGACCACCGGCGGCTGCACCACCACCTCGCTCAGGACGCGGTTCTCCTGCACCGAGGCCAAAATC
Source organism: Gemmatimonadota bacterium (assembly GCA_002724215.1). Taxonomy (GTDB): domain Bacteria; phylum Latescibacterota; class UBA2968; order UBA8231; family UBA8231. The sequence goes on from PBOD01000050.1 coordinate 13,470, forward strand.
TGCAGGCCCTGGGTCCGCGCCAGGTCGGTCACGTCGCCCGGATCGACCTGCTGCCACGAATTTTCCAGCGTCGAGTTACCCGTCGCCGCCTGCAGCACTACCCCGGGCGAAAACAGCGCGGTGGCAAAGCGAACCTCGATCAAATCGGTATCGCCGCCCCGCGCGACCATGCGGTCGAGGCGCAGCCACAGCGAATCGGCCCGCGTCGCCACCACCTGCACGTCGGTCACTTCCTCGGCCTCGCCGCTGTCCCACTGCGCCAGGCTGCCGAGCCGCAGGCTCTTGAAGTCCAACGCCATATCTGCGGGTGCGCGCAACAGGATTTGGTCGAAACCCAGGTCCCGCGGCGCGAAAGTCGGCTTGATAAAGAGCGACACGTCCTGGGGGGCGCCCAATTCCGCGAAGACACCGGTGTCCAGTTCGCCCTGCAGTTGTTGCGCTACCGGCGGGTTGAAATTCAGGCGCAGCGTGCGCAGCGCGGCGGCGCTGAGGGGATCCTCGGTCGCCAAGCGGGCGCGCACCATCAGAAATTCGCGCGGACTGGGCGAGACGATTGGCGCCCCCGACTGCGCATAAGGCGTGCTCCAATTACTCCAGTCGCTACCGGCCGTCAGCAAGGTGTCGATGCGGCCCTTCTTGAAGAAACCCAATTTGTCGTATTTGCCCGCCGACACTTCCACCCCACCCTTGTCGTAATAGCGGTAGACATCGACCACCTCATTGCCGGTGCGGGTCTGGATCTCCACCGTGGTGCCCGGCGGGGCGTCGGCGTCCCATTCGACCGACACCAGATTCTTGGCACCTTCCAGTGGAATCAGCCCGGATTCCAGCACCACCTCGGGGTGGTGGCCCTCGCCGTAGAGCTGTACCTCCCGCAGGCGGGCCTTATTGCCCTCGCGGCCGGATTCGCTACTGGCGAAAGGATAGGCCACGCGCACGAAGCGGGCATTGATGGGGGCGAAGGTGTTGACCTCGCTGGCAGTGCCTAAGCCGCGCACCTGCTCGGGGGCGACCCACAGCTTGCCGCCGCCCGGGGCGGGGGTGCCATCCGAGGTCAGGATCTGGTAGATGTGAAAACTGGCCGACGACAGCCTGTAGGCGCTGAGATTGTACCAGATCTGCACGGTGTCCAGCCAGTAGGAGGCGCCCATATCGAATTCGAGGAAGCGCTCCCCGAAGGATACGTTGCCGGTGGGGAAAGCCTTGAGATTGAATGTCAACGCAGTGCCCTCGCCGTCGACCAGCACCCCCACCGATCCCTCGTGCGAACTCTCGGCAATGCCGTTGCGATTCTGGATCATGCCCTGGGAGATATTGCGCCCCAGTTCGTACACTTCCAGTTCGGCCAGTCGGGGCCGCTCGCGCCGGAAATAGCGCGTAGCGCCCCGCGCGTCGGCGCCGATCGCCGCATAGACCTCCTCCTCGATCTCCACTTCGCCCCCGCCGACCTTTTTGTGGAAGACCACATCACCTCGCTCCGCCGCCGGCAAGGCCTCGTATTCCTCCGCGGACACCTCGACACCCCGCGCGCCGTCGCTCTCGGTCACCACCACCTGCACGAAGCGGACCATATCGCCATCGAAATCGACGCCGGGCACGGGTTCGATGACCTCTCCGCGTTTCAACTCGAGTTCGTAGGCGCGCCGGGTCTTGTTGTCAGCAGGCGTCCGGTAGACCAGGTGCATGGGCACCTTGCCCGCAACCTGCGACCCCGGATCGGCGTTGTCGGCGGTCAGCACCGCGAACTGCAGAAAGGGGTCGCCCTCGCCCTCGGGCACGAACTTCAAACCGATCCGGGTGGCGTTGATCAGCCGGCCCATATCCACTTGGAACCACCAGTCCTGCAGCGGACTGTCCGGATCCGGCTCCCAATAGGTCGACTCGTCTCCGTCGAAGAGATTGGCGACGGCGGCCTTGTTGGAGCCGGCTTCTACGGCGTCGAGCAGCGTGGCCTCCGGGTTGAAGGTGGCGCGCTGGAAGTGCTCGACAATGTCGAGTACGGCATTGTTGTTTTTGGGCACAAAAGCTGGCATCACTTCGCCGTTGGCCGAGATATCGAGCGTACCGGTGACAAATTCCCAGTTGTTCCAATGATTCTGAGAATCGACAATCACGTGATCGGAGCGCAGGGTGTGGTTCTGCCCCCCGGCAGCCCCCAACGATCCGATGCATATTGCCAGCGCCAGTGCAATTTTTTTGCTGCTCATAAATCGATCTCCTCAGCTACCCGGTCGTTCAATAAGCAACGGCAACGACTCCCGATCGCTGCTGCCGCCCTTCCTCAGTCTCGGCCTCGACCCGGCAGATGTAAATCCCCGGCCGCACCTGCTGCCCGGCCTGGTCCAGACCGTCCCAGCGGCGCACGTGGCGACCGGCCACATCCAGGCCATTGTACACCTCCCGCACCAACCTGCCCGACAAATCCCGCACTTCTAATACTACGGGCGTCGGCGCCACCAGTTTGAGCAGATCGTACGAGATCGCCAGGCCGTCGTTGACGCCGTCGCCATTGGGCGTGAACGCGCCCGTGCCCAGTTCCAACGCGGTGAGAATCTCCGACCCCAGCGACAGCGACTGCACCGACAGGGTGTTGCCGTCGCGGAACGCGGTGGCGTCGCCGACCTGCACCGGCTGCATGATATCGCCCGGGGTCTCGCTATTGAAAACGTGGCCGGCGAAGGTCGCCCCGAAGCGGAAGATTTCGCCGTTGAAATCCACTTCCACGACTTCTTCGGTGCGGTCAATATCGATCTTCGGCACACCCACTACCAGGCGGTCCGGCCCTTCTTCCACGCGGGTGAAGGCCACGTCCTCGCCACCGACACGGACGGCGTCCACACCCACCAGACGCCCCCCCCTGTCGGTGATCTCAACGTGGTCAAAGCCCGGATCGTCGACGCCGACCGTGGGGCGGATAGCGTAGGTAAATTGCGTCACCTCGGCCGTTGGCGCCTGCCAGGGATCGATTTCGCCCACCAGCGCCGTGACCGCCGGGGGCGAGGCCGTCCATTCCAAGTAGTCCAGCCGCCCGCCGGCATCAATTTCCGAAGCGAAGTCCATATCGAACTGGACGTAGCGGCGCGGCTTGGTAGCCGCGAGCTTGACCCCCGCACTATCGCCGAAATCGTAGTTCGTCGACCAGAAATCCCAGTTGTCGGCGTCGCGGGTAATTTTGCCGCGCTCGGAGCGTTCCAACCGCCGGTAGCTGCGCAGGGTCAGCGGGTCGCCATCGCCGTCGTAGACCACCTGCTCGTCGCCTCTAAAAGTTTTGCGCCAGTAAATATTGGGATCGGTATCGCTGCCGCTCTGGCTGCGGATGTCGACTTTGGCGGCGACGTCTTTGCGGCCCGACCAGCGCAGTGCGCCGAGCGTGACCTCGCGCCCTAGATCGAGGATATTCGAAGTGTAGGAGGCGTTGGGCACGTAGCCGGGGGCATAGATCTCGATTTCGGCGATCTCCCAGTCGCGGTTTTGCTGCGAGGGTACGTGCAGATTCACACGACGAATATACTCGCCGGTGAGCTCCACTTCGACCACGGGCTTCGTGTTCTCCCGCACTTCCAAAAAAGGGTGGAAGTACAGGGCCAGGTGCCTCCAGAGCAAGCGGTGGTCCCGGCCGACGAAACCAAGGCAATTGTCGGTGCGTCCCCCCCCGCAGAGATCGACATTACTGATGCCCGCTTCTTCATTGGTCAGCGTGTTGGTCCAGATATAATAATGCTCGATGTAGTTGGCCTCGTTGCCGGCGCGGGTGGAAAAGCGGATGCGATCCACCGCGAACAGGCCACCGAGATCGACGAGGAAACTCTTGCCGTAGCGCTCGCCGCGCACTAAAACGGGTTCAGTGCCTTTCGCCTCGAAATACGCCGTCTCGCGATCTCCGTCGCTGACAAAGGCGGTTTCGTCCGCCTCTACCCATCCAGGGCAGGTTCCGCACGTCCCTCCCCCGGTGTTGACAAAGCCGCCGCGCTCCCAGACGGTCTCCACCAAATTCTGGTCCTCAGTGATGAACAGTGGGGAAATGCTTCCGGGCTCAATCGTCAAGGACTCGCCCACACCCTGCAAATTGTCATCGAGATCCGCCCAGTTGAACTGGACGAAGTCGGCGCCGTCCTCGGTGACTTCCGGCGGCGGGGGCGCTCCCTCGCCGCCCAACCGGTAGACGGTCAACCCGCTCACCTGAGCACTCATTACCCCAACCGACAACAACGCGGCCAATAAGCGACTGGATGCGACCATGAGAGCACTCCCGAGAGGATGCTAAGATTGTGCAGGTTATTACGAGGAAAAAATCTGAAGGGGAGATGCGAAACACACCCCCCCTTCAGACACTAACAATTACTCCGAGTTGGCGCGAAGGCCAACGGTCGGGCTACTGCTGAATATAGGCCGCCTTGATGCGGGCCCAGCTGTCTTCCTCCACCGCGGTGGGAATCGAGCTGAAATCGACGCGGGGGTCGATCGGCGCCAGCAGGAAGTCCGAGCAATTAACGCAGTCGAACCACATCTGGATGTTGGGGTTGATGCCCCAGCCGCCGTCGCTGGCGCCGCCGTTGTCTTCCTCATCGGAGTCCGTGTCGTGGACCACCCAGCCCAGGCCGATGGTGTTACCCTCGGTCAGGGTATGCTCAATGCTGTCGTCGGGGCCGATCCAGTGAAAATCATCCCATACGGCCGTCATCACCTCGATGCGCGCAGTGACCTCGCCGGAATTGACCGCGCCGTCGAGCTGAAAACCGTAGTCACCCCAAGGCGCATCCTCATGCCAGGTCGAGTTGCTGTTGAAGAACCATTTCCAACCGACAGCGCGATTGGCATCGGGCATGTCGGGCCAGCAATGATGGGCGTTCTGGGCGAAGCGGCCCTGGTTGCGCTGGCGCTCGTCCGCGTCCTCGAAATCGTCGGGCAGCGCGAAGTGGCGGTCGCCGCCGTGGTCGGCGTCGATCATGATTTCCCAGCTGTCGTCGCCGGCGGCGACGGCACCAACGCCATTGCGATCCCAGTAGTTGTCGAAGCGCTCCATCATGAAATAGAGGCGGTTAGTACCCGCGCTCCACCCGGCCACCGTGCGGAACGACAGATTGCTCTCGTCGTTCTCAAGGCCCAGGCCGAGATAATATTCGAAGTGGGAATCGAAGGGCACGTAGTAGTCATCGGGCACGATATCCCATTCGGACAGATCGCCGTCGAGCATGGGCTCCTGGCCAGCGGGCCACTGAAATAGCGTACCCGATTCGATGCCTTCAATAGGCACGTGGGCCGAAACAGCGCTGGCGCTCAGCATCAGGCCAACAGCCAGCATAGCGACAATGCTAAAAACTTTCTTCATAGTGGTAACTACCTCACAGGTTCGTGGTGTGCATATGCCATTCATAAAAAAAGAAGGCGAATTTATCGACTACCAGTACGGCTTTTCCACCTCCTTTCATCAATTGTGCCAAAGAAAAAAATGTAGCTGTTTATAATATAGAATGTTAATAGTTAAAAACCTTGACAAAATAGCCAAATAATAGCATTATTTCGCCACTTACTCTCGATTTAATAGCTCAACTAGTGTGGATTATGCTGTCCGTAGATAAGACCCAAGGACATAGCGGCCCGGACCATGGTGACGAAGCCATCGCCAGCTGGTTTAAAGCCCCCTATCAGAGCGTGGCCACGCGGCGCGAGGCCCAACAACGCGCTCGCGCCCTGCACAAACACGACTTTATCGAACTGGTCATCATTTTCAGCGGCCATGGCACCCATATTATTGAAGATACCCGCCATCCCATCGGCGCCGGCGACACCTTCGTCGTGCCGCCCAATATCCAGCACGCCTACGTCGATACGAACAATCTGAACCTGCTCAATATCATGTTCCGCAAACAACACCTGCCCACGCTCGAGCACGAATGCGTCAGCATGCCCGGCTTTTACGCGCTGTTCAAATTGGAGCCGCACATGCGGGCCATGCATCAGTTCAAGAGCCAGTTGCAGCTATCGACGCAGACTCTGGCGGAGATGGAAGACTGGATCGAGGCGCTCGAAGCGGCCACCCGCGAAACCACCCCGCTCGCCTGTTCCCGGGCCCGGGCCTTTCTCCAACTCATCGTCGGCAACCTATGCATGCAATACGAGGCGCTCGGATCCATCCACGGCAACAAGCTGTTGCAAATCGCCAACTGCATCCTCTTTATGGACAGTTATATCGGCAGTCCACTGCAGCTGGCGGACCTGGCGCGCGCAGCCGACATGTCCGAGCGCTCACTGTCGCGCAATTTCCACGCCGCAGTCGGACAAAGCCCCATAGAGTATCTGGTGAATATGCGTCTGCAGCGCGCCGAGACATTGCTGCTGGCCAGCCCGGCACCGATCGCGCAAATCGCCTTCGAGGTCGGCTTCGGCGACGCCAACTACTTCACGCGGCAATTCCGCCGCCAGCGGGGCCTGTCGCCGCGGGAGTTCCGCAAGCAGAACCGGGAGCTTAGCCCTTGATCGCGCCCTGGGTGAGGCCCGCCACGTAGTACTTCATGCCCAGCGCGAAAACCGCGATCAACGGTAGCGAGCCGAGCACGTAGCCCGCCATCGTCTCGCCCGGCTCGAGATTCCCCTCCCCCGCAAATAGCGTAATCCCCACCGAGAAGGTTTGTAGCGCGCCATCGCTGATAGCGACCAGGGGCCACACGTAATCGTTGTAGGCGCCGACGAAGGCGAGAATGGCCAGGGTCGCCAGAATCGGTCGACTCAACGGCACGGCCACGCGCCAGTAGAGCCCAAACTCAGAAGCCCCATCGATCCGCGCCGCCTCGAATAATTCCTCGGGCAGGCTCTCGAAGAAACTCCGGCACAGGAAAATACCAAAGACCTGCCCACCGGAGATATACGGTATCAACAGCACCCAGTGGCTATTGAGAAAGCCCGTGCCGCCCTGACCGAGCCAGTCATTGCCGCCGACCAGCGGAAATTCCTTAAACCACATGAACGACGGGATCAGCGTGAGGATGCCAGGCACCATCATCAGCGCCAGTACCAGCAGGAATAGCGTCTGCTTGCCGCGGAATTCGATGCGGGCAAACACATAGCCCGACAGCGACGAGAGCAAGACCACACCGACAATGGTAGCGCAACCGATGAGCACCGTGTTCCAGATATACGGCCACAAAAAGGTCAGTGCGCGTGCATAGTATTCAGGGCGCGCTTGTTCCGGCCACGCCCAGAAGTGATTGAGAATTTCGCCGTTGGTTTTTTGCGACATGATCAGTGTCATCGCAAAGGGCAATAGCGTTGCCGCCGCCAGGCCCGCGAGCAATACTCCCACGACCGCGCGTTGGGTCCTCTTTTCGCCAGTGGCCATCACGTCGTCCGCTCCTTGAAGACCTTCATGTTGACCACCGTAATCGCCAGCACCAGCACAAAGAGCAACAAGCCGATCGCGGCGCCATAGCCGAAGTGCCCGTAGACGAAGGCCTCGTTGTACATTCGCAGCGCCGGCACGTAGGTTGCCAGGCCCGGACCACCGCGCGTCATAATCAACACGGTCTGGAAATCCTGCACGCTGCCGATAAACGTCAGAATAACCAGCAAGCGCGTCTGTCCCGCTACCAGAGGAATGTCGAGATGCCAGATCCGGCGCAGCGTGCTGGTGGACTCGACCTTGTAGGCGTCGTAAATGTCCGGCGCGATGCCCAGCAGTCCGGCGAGATAGATCAACAGCCCGAAGGCCCCGATCCACGGAAAGCCCATGCCGATAATCGCGCCCAGCGCCAGATCGGGATCCCCCAGCCAGTTGGCGGTCAGCCCATACAGCCCCAGCGACTGCAGCGACTGGTTCAACAGCCCCATGTCCGGATTGTAAATCAGCCGCCAGATCAGCACCCCGACCAGTGCCGGCACCACCATCGGCAACACGAATGCGGTGCGGAAGAAATAGCGCATCCGGTCGCCGGCCAGGTAGAGGATCAGCTCCGCCGCCAGAAAGGGCACTACCGTGGCCTTGACCAGGGCCGCCAGCAATAACACCAGCATATTGCCGAAGCCAACGTAGAGCGCGTCGTCGGCGAACAGGCGTCGGAAGTTGTCCAATCCGTTGAAGACCGGGTCGCGCCCCGATTCCCATTCGGTAAAGGCGTGGTAGAGGCCCGATAGCGCCGGGAAATAATTGAACGCGACCAGTAGAAAAACCGTCGGGAATAGCAGCAGATAGGCGGTGCGAGCCCGGTATTTGGCCGGCCCTTGCGAGCGGGCGACCTGCACCGACGCGAAGCCGCCGAAGAGGACCAGCACTATTCCCAACATCAAGGTGCCGTTCTCAAACGGATTCCACAGATTCTTCTGCCGATGCACCACCGGCGGCGGATCCTTGGTCGCCGGGTCCATATCGAGACCATCGCGGCGAATAAGTCGCTTGGCGGCCCGGCGCATCAACTCGCCGTAGCCCGCCAGAAAATCGTCGAGCGCCAGCCGCCCGCCCATGTATTCCTGCGCGATAACCACCCACTCCTGCACACTCTCCTGCTCGTCGCTCAAGCCGCGATAGTTGACCTTCTCGTAACCGTGGCCCTTGAACACCGCGAATTTCTCCGCCAGGTCGCCCGGCAACTCCACGCCCTCGATCAGCAGCGGCCCGGTCAGCGGCTGGCCGTCGGCCAGGGTTTTTTCGACCAACAGCCGGCCCGACTCCGGCGTGGTCAAAAACTGCAGAAAGTCGATCACATTGCGCTCGTGCGCCGGATCGTGTTTCTGCATCACCGCCAGCACCATGCCGCCGCCGCCGACGCCGCGGAAAGGCCCCTCCACCAGCGGGTCGTCGGTTATCGGCGGAAACCAGAAATTGGCGAAGTCGAAGCGCTCTTCGGGCTTGAGCTTGGCGAAGTCGTGAATGATGCCGGTGATGCTGCCGCTGTGCATCAGGCACATCGCCGCTTTTTGCGTGTAGAACAATTGGGTCGCGCTGCGAGAATCCGACCCCATAAAACCCGGCTGAAAGTGCTGGGCGAGTTCATTTAGCCGCTCGTAAACCCGGCGGAACTTAGGACCGCTAAAATCCAGTTCCCCCTCTAAGATCGCCGCGAATTCCCGCTCCCGATTCAACACCACCAGCATATCCGAGTACAGGTCGCGCGGCCGATAGCGGTAATCGCCGTTGCGCGCCTCCTCGTAATCCCAATCGCCCGGCCGCGACATCAACAGCGGCGCGTAGTTGCGCAAATAGGCGTCGCCCAAAAGCCGCACCAACCAACCCATCTCCCCCGCCCAGTAGGACTGCGCGTCCCCGCCGATGGCGATCGGCACGTAGCCCGCCGCGGCAACCTTCTCGCACATCGCCAGCCACTCGTCCCAGGTCTCCGGCTCGCGCAAATCCAACTCGTCGAAGATTTCGCGATTGTAGAACACGGCGATGTCGATATAATCGACCGGCAGGATATAGACCTGGCCGTCGACGCGATAGCGCTCGATCAGCCGGCCGTCGAGGCCGTCGAGCCAGCGCGATCCGGTATAGGGGTTGATCGATTCGAGATGGGGATCCAGCGCCACCCAGCGGCCCTGGCGGTCGTAGCCATTGGTATAGTTGCCGTTGTAGATATCGGGCACCAGATCGCCGCCGGCCGCCACCCGGGTGCGGATCCAGGTCGCGAACTCCTGCGCGACGATCGATAATTCGACTTTGAGGTGGGGATTGCGTTCCTCGTAGCGCCGGATGATCTCTTCGAGCGCCACGCGATAATTACTGTTGATAGTGGCAAAGCGGATGATATCCGGCTCCGCCGCATGCGCCGGCACCGCGAGCAGGACGCAGCACAACAGGCCAAAGCCGCGCGCGCTAATTCGCACCGGCGCCGTCCAGATACCAGGTCTCAGGAAAGTAGGGCCACGACCAGCGCGAATCCCAGCCCCAATAGCCCAGACGCGGCACATTGCGCAGGCGATTGCTCACAACGATGGGGTGCGGCCCCAGTCCGATCACGCCGAGCGCCCACAGATTCTCGGCCTGGCTGCGCAGAATCTTTTTGCCCATCGCGATGCGCTCCGCCTCATCGGTGGCGCGACGCAAGCGCTCCCACCAGCCGAGCAACTCCTTGATCTGCGCCGGCGGCTCCTCGCCGTTCTCGCCATCGGTGAAGTACCACTGCGTCCACGCCGACCACTGGCTCTGCTCCCAGCCGCGATTGGTCGGCACGTACCAGTACGGCTCGATCGGAAAGAGGATGTCGGCGTTGCGGTCGGCGTGCCAGATCGTCATGTCCATCAGCCCCGCCCGCGCGCGGATCCGCTGCAGCGGACCGCTGATCTGCTTGAGGTTGACGCTGACGCCCACCTCGCGCCAGTGCGCGGTGACCAGATCCAGGGTCACCTGCTTGGGCGTTTCGCCAATCATGTACTCGAGCGTTATCTGCAAGGACTCGCCGTTGGGCCTTTCGCGGGTGCCGTCGCCGTCGCGGTCGATCAGCCCCACCTCATCGAGCAGTGCCATCGCCCGCCGCGGGTCAAATTCGGCGTAGGCCGTGGCGAATTCGGGCTCGAAGTAGCGGCTCGAGGGCACGACGGTAAGCTGGCGCGACACGCCCTGGCCAAAGTAGGCGATGTCGTTGACTTCGTCGCGATTGATCGCCAACGACATCGCACGGCGGAAACGCACGTCCTGAAAAATCTCGCGCAGACCCCGATCGGGGTGGTTCAAATTGAACTGCAATATCCCGTCCGAGCCGTAGGGCCGCGGCCAGATATAGGTCACATAGGCGTTTTTCTGCTCGAAGCGCTTAAACAGCGGGATATCGGCGGTCATAAATTGCCGTCCCGCAAAATCGACCTGGCCGGTCGAGGCCTTGGCCGCCATGATCTCCGGGCTATCGACCCGCTGCACTTCCAGGTAGTCGATATAGGGCAGTTGATTGCCCGCCGGATCTACTTTGGGATAATAGGGGTTGCGTCGCAAAAGCGCGCGCGTCGAGGTGCGATTGACTACGACAAAGGCGGTCAGCACCGGACGAGCGAAGTAAATGAGATCGGTGGTGCTGTTGACCGCGCCAAAATAGGTGCGCCAGTCCTGCAGCCCCCGTTCTGCAGCCTCGCGCTCGAGCTGCTCTTTGGGCGTAAACGACGGGTGGTAGCGCTGCATAAAATGCGCCGGCATCGCCAGACGCGAACTGTTGTGCGCCAGGTGATTGACAAATAGCGGCATCGGCTGCGGGAAGTGGTAGCTGAAGTGNTNTTCGTCGTGTTTTTCGAAGCGCGNGCCCTTAAAACGCGGTTCGACCACCGGCGTCAGATCTTTGTTCATCAGCACGTGCTCGAACCANAACTGNNAGTCGTCCGCCGTCAGCGGGTGCCCATCGGACCACCTGTGGCCCGGTCGCAGCGCGACATATAGCGTCCTGCCGCCATTGCGATATTCGACCTTTTNCGCCCAGTTCGGCAGNTTCAGGCGCATCTGCGGCCCCGGCCGCAGCACCCCCTCGGGCACGTTGATCAAGCCTTCGCCGGCAACGAAGAGCCGCGCGGTGCCGCCGTGGGTGCCGATGCCGTCGATCGGCTCTACCACCATCGGGTCGTCGGGCAGGCGCTCGGCCAGCGGCGGCAGTGCGCCCGCTGCTACCTGCTCGGCTAGCAGCGGCGACTGGCGGAAGTCATTGAGGCCTATTTCGGACGCCTTGCGCGGGGGGCGGAACCAGCTCTCGGGCCAGGCGTCGCGCGGAATATCGCCGCCGTACGACGCAGCGGCGAAAGCCCGCTCGNCAGGCGCCTGCGCAGCCGCCTCGGGTTGGCGCTCCTCGCCGCTTGCGCAGGCCAGACACAGGCACAGACCAGCAACGCGCAGCAAGCTCTCTCGCGCAAATCCGCAGCGCATTTACGCTCTAATTCCCCGCAAGCCGCCAAGACCAGGTCCAATGCGCAGGCCGTGCAAGAATGTCCAACTGCAGGAATATCCGATNATAGACCCCCATGGACAAGGGCAATAGATTGCGGGATGGAGGGCCAAGCATAGCGCAGCGGCTGTAACGCGGAATCACCAGATTTTCATTGCAAGCGAAGGGGCGCGCCAGGCGCCTTCTGGCGTTCAATCGCGCGGCCACCACAGCGCGCCTTCCTCAAGCGGTCGCACNATCTGCGCCGCGATTCGCAACGGCCCGCGCGGCAGGGTGATCTCGGGCTTTTGCCAGCGCTCTCTGCGCCGCGCCATCTCCGCGGCCCCCACCCCGACCACCAGCGCTTCGTCCTCGCCGTCGAGGCGGATCGCATCTCCTTCCTCGATCAGGGCGATCGGCCCGCCGCGCCAGGCCTCGGGTTCGGCGTGTACCACCAGCGTGCCGCGCGACACGCCCGATAACCGGCCGTCGGTCACCACCGCGATGCGAGCATCGCTACCCATGCCGCTCAGNGCACTGGTCAAGCGCAGCAGTTCGGGGCAACCGACCGACACGCCTTGATAGCGCAACACGATCACATCGCCAGCGACAATGNCCCCCGACAGCACCGCTGCGACCGCCTCGCTCTCGCGGTCGAAAACCCGCGCCGGCCCCTCGAATACGCGCTGTTGGGCGTTGAGCTTGAAGACGCAGCCCTGCGGCGCGATGCTGGTGACCTCGGCGTCCGAGCGGTCGCCCTTGACGATGACCAGCGATGAGCGGTCTTTTACCGGCGCTTGCAGCGGGCGGATTACCGACTCCTCCGGATCGCCGAATTCGGGCGCCGACACCCCTTGCAGCAACTCGCCAAGGGATTGGCCGCTCACCGTGCGCGCTTCGCCGTCCAGCAGCCCGTTGTCCACCATATAGCGCGCCAGGGGTGGCAGGCCGCCGGCCTTCTCGTAGAGATCGACCATCACGTATTTGCCCGCCGGCATCAGGTTGAGCAGCACCGGGGTCGACGATCTGGCGCGGATTTCCTCCTGGCCAAACGGCACGCCGAAGCCCTCCGCAATCGCTGGCAGGTGTACCACCGCATTGGTGCTGCCGCCGATGGCGTGTAGCATGGTGGCGGCATTGTCGAACGAGCGCCGATCGACAACGTCGCCGATGGTNGTTCCCTCCTCCCACATTGCGGCCAGGTGGTCGCCGGCCCGTTCGGCCTCGGCCAGTTTTGCCGCGAGGATATCGCGATGNTTGTCGTCCATCGCCGGGGTGCTGGCGCTNGTGAACACGGAGATCCCCAGCGCCGAGGCCAGTACCGCCATCGTATTTGATGTCGCCATCACCCCGCACCCGCCCGGAGAGGGCAGCGCGTTAACNAGAATGTCGTCGTGCTCGCGCGTGNCGATTGTACCCGCCGCCANCATGCCCGCGGCCTCGGCCGCCGTTTCGATCTGTATCGGCCGGCCCCCCGCAGTGCATCCCGCACGAATGGTCCCGCCGTGCAACAGCACCACCGACCGTTCGCGCAACCACGCGGCCGCCAGCATCCCGCCGGCGACGGTCTTGTCGCAGCCGGTGATGATGATCGCAGCATCGGCGCGGTTGATTTCCATCTGCTGCACGATCGAGCTAGCGAACAACTCGCGCGAAAACAGCGAGTGCCCCATCGCCGACAACCGGGGGTCCTCCTCGTACGCATGCCCCATAGCGATTGCGTCGGTCACCGCCGCCACCGGCTCGACTGCCGCCACCCATCCCCGCGTCTGCCACAGATGCGCGGCGATGTGCCGGGCGAGGTCGCGATGGTGCAAATTGCAGAGATTGGTCTCGCCGCCGCCGTAGAACACGAGGACGATCGGCTGGTCGTAATCCCCGTCGTAGCCGGCCCCNGCACCGCCGCGAAAATCGGCCCGCACCGCCTGACGCAGCCAGCCATTGCGCATCGCCAGCGGNCAGCCGCTCATCTCCGCAAAGAAATCGCTGCGCTTTTTGCTCATGCGACTGATCCCGCGAATCCGCAATCGCGCAGGTCTGCCGCCGCGNCGCCGCGCGCACTGATTTCAATCGTCATACCCCTTCCTTTCGCTGGGCAATTACGCCGCTTANTATAGTCNCTTGCCTANNTCCTATCAAACGACTATACTGTCCNCCATGAGCGATCTGGATTTCAAGGCCCGGGTACCCGTTTTCGACGCCAATATCGGCGTCGGCCACCGCCACGACCGCCCCTCGCCCTTTGCCGACGCGACCGAATTGCGCGCGGAAATGNACCGCCACGGCGTCGATCGCGCGCTGGTCTACCACCTNCAGGGCGAGTCCATCAGCGCCGTTGAGGGCAATGAAGCCTTGGCCGGGTGGTGCGACGAGGCGCTAGTGCCGCAATACGTCGCCAACAGCACCAGTGAAACGCTGGCGCAACTGCGCCAGTATCACGCGACCACGCCGCTGACCAGCGCCCGCCTGCACCACACCGAGGAAAACCGCCTGCCCTTTGTCGATTGGATTTTCGGGGACTTGCTCGAGTGGCTGACGAGCGAGCGGATTCCGCTGTGGATCTCGCTGGCCGACACACCGCTGACCGAAATCGCCGATGCGCTGCGCGCCTTCCCCGGCCTGCAGACCGTGCTCCTCGGCGCCCACTATACGCACACGCTGGCCCTGCGCCCCCTGCTCGACCTGCTGCCCGACGCCCATNTCGAATTGAGCCGCTACGAGAATCTCGGCGCCGTCGAAGCACTGATCGCCGCCTACGGTGCCAAGCGCTTCCTCTACGGCTCGTTTTACCCGCGCTTAGCGATGGGCCCGATGCTCTACTACCTGCACCACATCGGCCTCGACGACGACGCGCTCAGGGCCGTCTGCTCNGGCAATCTCCAACGCCTATTGGGAGAGCAATCGTGATCGCNGGATACCAGGTCATCGACTTCCACGGCCACGTCGGCCGCTGGGATGCCTTCGCCATGGGCGACGACCCGGCGCCGATGCTGCGGGCGATGGACGCGGTTGGCATCGATCGCAGCTGCCTGTTCAATATTTTTCACCCCGATGGCCGCAGCGGCAACGACCAGACCGCCGCCTTCGTCGCCCAGCACCCCGACCGCTTTATCGGCTTCGCCTACGTTTCGCCGATGCTACCCGAAACCGTGGGCCCCGAACTCAAGCGGGCCATCGACGAACTCGGCTTCAAGGCGATCAAAATCTACTCGCCCTATACGCCCTACCCGCTCGACCACCCGGCCTGGGATCCGGTCTACGGCTTCGCCGACGAGCGCGGCCTNGCGATCATCGCCCACACCGGCGGCGAGGCGACTTCTTCGCCCGAGCAACTCGGCCGCGCCGCCCCCCGCTTCCCCAATGCCAAGTTTGTCGCCGGCCACGCCGGCAACGCCGAGCCCTTCCGCGGCCAGGCCATCGCCGCCGCACAGGCCTGGCCAAATTTCTATCTGGAAACCTGCTCGACCTTCCGCACCCCCGGCGTCGTTGAAGAGTTGGTCNCCAAAGCCGGCGCCGACCGCGTGCTCTTCGGCTCGGACGTACCGCTGATGGATCCCCGNCCGCAACTGGGCAAGATCATCACCGCCGATATCGACGCCGAGGCCAAACGCCTGGTCCTGGGNGCCAACGCCCACCGCCTNCTCAAGCTCTAGGCGCGCTCGATCGCGCGCCCTGTCCACCGGCGAAAAATCAGACCTCNATCGTCCACGCNAGAGGCTCGGCTGCNATNCCCTGCGCCTCGGCCCACTCGACNAGCCCGTTCGCTTCACCGCCCAATANCTGCTGGCGTATGGTATCNACTTGCTGCAGCACTTCCANACCCGGCCGCACCTGCCGCATATTGGCCTCGCGCCCGCCCATCCACCAGTAGCTATAGCCGAAGATAATCACCTTCGCCGTGCGGTCGCTGAGATTGGGTGCCGCGGTGTGATAGACGCGATTTTCGAAGAGGAAGGCATCGCCGGCCTCGAGGCAAAGATCGACCGCGTTGTGCGGGTCGCTCTCTCCTTGCGGAATCGGCAGGGGCGTCGGCGTCCGATGCGACCCCGGTGCGAACATCGTAAAGCCCGACTGCGGCGCCGGAAAGTCGGTCAGACAATAGCCGACCTTGATCCCGGCGCGGACGATATCGGCATGTCCGAGGTCTTCGGTCATACCGATATCGCGGTGCCAACCGCGCGCCGGCGCGGCATCTTTGGGCTCGGGAAATTTGTAAATAATCGCGGTGGTGTGGAGGTGGATTCGCGGCGACAGCAACTGCACCACCAGCGGCATTGTCGATGGATGCGCCAGCAAAGGGTGGAAGGCCGGATCCTCAACGATGCCGGGCCGGCGCTGGACGTAGTGCTGGCCTTCCTCGCGCTCAAAATCGTCGATCATGCGGTCGCTAGCAGCAGTTAGCGCGGCGATTTCATCGCCGCTCAGTGCGCCGGGTACGACCAGATAGCCGTCGTCGTTGAAGGAGCAGCGCTGTTCTTCCTGTAATACCGTCGGTTCCATAGAGCCTCTATCGGATTATAGCCAATGGCCTGCCGCGCGGCAATCGGCGCATTGCACCGGGCATCTGGCGCGCTTATAATTAGCCCCGTCACCCCCTTATAGGAGCCGCAATGCACATTACCGACAGCCAGCTCGATACCTACAGGGAACAGGGCTTCCTCATCGTCGAAAACTTCCTCACGCCAGACGAACGGGACGCTGCCCTCGACGGCTTTTTCTCCCTATTCGCCCCGTCTTATGACCACTATATCGCCAACAACCACGAAAACGACACGCCCAGGGAGTTCCTGTTCCCCTGGGACCACTCCGGCCTCAACCACGCGACTACCCATCCCGACCTCATCGACGCCGCCGAGCGGCTATTGGGCACCCGCGAGATCCGCCTCTGCGAGGGCCACCTCGGCATGAAATACGCCGGCGAGGACTACGGCACCGGTCTTCACATCGACTACGGCAACAACACCCTCGGCCCGATCATCGAGCCCGACGACTTCGCGCACGTGTGCTGCTTCTATTGCTTTGACGACGTCAAGGAGGGCATGGCTCCAATCTGCATGGTCCCCAACGGCCGACCCGACGACGAATTCGTGCCGATGATCGTCCCCGGCGGCTCGGTCTGCCTCTACA
Source organism: Gemmatimonadota bacterium (assembly GCA_002724215.1). Taxonomy (GTDB): domain Bacteria; phylum Latescibacterota; class UBA2968; order UBA8231; family UBA8231. The sequence goes on from PBOD01000050.1 coordinate 30,422, forward strand.
GCATCTTCACCCGCCACAGCGCCTCCGACTTCACCGCCCCGGAGGGCCATAGGCCCGTCGAGTGGGTCTGCTTCAGCCGCAAGGACCGCCCCTGGGACGGCGGGCGCACCTTTACCTACAAAAGCGGCGCCCGGGGTGCGGCGATGACCCGCTTTATGGCCGAGGCTACGCCGCGTCAGCGCGAGTTGCTGGGCTTCCCGCCTCCCGGTGATCCGCTGTGGACCGAGCCGTTCACCGAGGCCATGGCCACGCGCTATGCGGGTTTCGACCCGGCGCCGTATCACGCGGCGCGGCAGTAAATCTGTTTTGTGGGGGTAAAATAGCTGACGGCGGCGGGTCTCAGGGGTTCAAACCCCTTTGAGTTCTACCTCGTCCTTGTGGTGGCACGCCGCGATATGCGCTCCGCCTGCATCTTCCAATCCCGGCACTTCGCTCCGGCAACGGTCGCTGGCGTAGCGGCAGCGACCCGCGAACGCGCATCCTTCCCCCACGTCGCCCGCCTCGCCCGCCTCGCTGGTATCGACATCCTCATCCATCCAGCTCGCGTGCGGATCGGGCGCCGGTGCCGCATTGAGTAGCATCGCCGTGTAGGGATGCCGCGGATTGGTAAATAGATCCTCGGTCTGCGCCTGCTCGACCAGCCGCCCCTGGTACATCACCGCCACCTCGTCGCACAAATAGCGCACCACGCTCAGGTCGTGCGCGACGAAGAGCAGCGTCAGGTTGAGGTCCTGCTGCAATTGCTGCAGCAAGTTGAGAATCTGCGCCTGCACCGACACATCGAGGGCGGACACCGGCTCGTCGGCGACGATCAGCGACGGGCTTAAGGCCAGCGCCCGCGCAATGCCGATGCGCTGCCGTTGCCCGCCGGAAAAGGCGTGCGGATAGCGGCGGATATAGCGCGGATCCAGACCCACCCGCTCCATCAGCTCGGTCACCCGCACCTCGCAGTCGCGAGAGGACCAGCCATGCGCCACCAGCGGCTCGGCGATCAGATCGAGCACCGGCATGCGGGGATTGAGAGAGGAGTAGGGATCCTGAAAAATCATCTGCATCTCGCTGCGCACTTCCTTGATCTCCCGGTTGGACAACTGCGCCATATCGACGATCGCGCCGCTCTCCTTGCGGAACAGGATCTCGCCCTCGGTCGGGTCCAGCGCGCGCAGCACCATCCGCCCGGTCGTGGTCTTGCCGCAGCCGCTCTCGCCGACCAGGCCCATGATCTTACCCTTCTCGAGCGTAAAGTCCACCCCATCGACGGCCTTGACCCAGCCGACCTGCCGCTGCAGCAATCCGCGCCGCACCGGGAAATATTTCTTAAGGCCCCTGACCTCAAGCATCGCGTTTTTGGCCCGCTCAGCCATCAGCGCCCTCGTGGATAAAACAGCTCGCGCGATGACCCGGACCGACTTCGGCGTGGCCAGGCATCTGCTGGTGACAGACGTCGCCGACCTTCTGCGTGCAGCGCGTGTGGAAGGGACAGCCGGTCGGCAGCGCATACGCACTGGGCACACTGCCCTCGATCGGCTCGAGCCGATCGGCCTTGCTGGTCAGGCTCGGGATCGAATGCAGCAGCGCCTGGGTATAGGGATGCGCCGGATGGTCGAAAATCTCGGCGACCGGACCTTCCTCGACCACCTGTCCCAGGTACATCACATAGACATATTCTACCGTGTGCGCGATCACCCCTAGATCATGGGTGATCAGCATCAGCGCCAGGCCCAGTTCCCGCTGCAGTCGCTGGATCAGCTTGAGTACCCGGGCCTGCACCGTCACATCGAGCGCGGTGGTCGGCTCGTCGGCGATCAACAGCCGCGGGTTGCTCGCCAGCGCCATCGCGATCATCGCCCGCTGCCGCATGCCGCCCGACAGCTGAAAGGGATAGTCGTCGGCGCGGCCCTCCGGATCGGGTATGCCGACCAGGTCCAGCAGCTCGACCACCCTCCTTCTCGCCGCATCGTCGTCCATGTCGGAGTGCAACTGGATCATTTCGGCGATCTGATTGTGCACGCTGTGCACCGGCGAGAACGCGGTCATCGGCTCCTGAAAGATCATCGAGATATCACCGCCGCGAATCTGCCGCATCTCGTCGCTGTCGGCGTCGATGGTCGCCAGATCGACGATCTGTTCGTCGCTCTTGCGGCGATAGCGCATCTGGCCGCTGGTAATCTCTGCGGCCGGTGGCAGAATGCGCAGCAGCGCATTGGAGGTCATGGTCTTACCGCACCCGCTCTCGCCGACGATGCCCACCGCCTGGCCCTGCGCAATGCGGAAACTGACGCCGTTGAGCGGCCGCACTACCCCCTCGTCGCGGTCGATAACCACGCTGAGGTCCACAACATCAATCAGGGGTCCATCGCGCATAGCCATCACCGGTGCGAGTAGGGGTCGGCCGCATCGCGCATGCCATCGCCCATCAGGTTGAAAGAGAGAACGGCGATCAGCACGAAGAGACCGGGCAGCAGCAACCACGGCGCCATCGCCACCGCCTGGAAGTTCTGCGCCGTCTGCATCAACACGCCCCAGCTGACCACCGGTGCCCGCAGGCCGATGCCGAGAAAACTCAGCGCGGTCTCGCCGAGGATCATCCCCGGCACCGACATCGTCGCCGAGGTGATCACGTGGCTCAAAAACGAGGGCAGCAAATGCTTGAAGATAATCTTGAGTTCGCCGGTGCCCGACAGCCGGGCCGCGACCACGAAGTCCTCCTCGCGCAGCGACAAAAAGCGCCCGCGCACCACGCGGGCCAGGCCGGCCCAGCCGATCAGCGACAGAATGAAGGTAACCCCGAAATACACTCTCAGCGGCGGCCAGTGCGCCGGCAGCGCTGCGCTCAGCGCCATAAAGAGCGGCAGCGACGGCACCGACATCAGTACTTCGATCACCCGCTGCACCGCGATGTCGACCCAGCCGCTATAATAGCCGGCTAGTCCGCCGAGCAGAATGCCGATAAAGAAGGTCATGGCCACGCCGATTAGCCCGATGGTCAGCGAGATCCGCGCCCCGTATACGATGCGACTAAACTGGTCGCGACCCAGTTCGTCGGTGCCAAAGATAAACAGCGGCCCCATCCCAGCGGTAAACAGGTGCGAATCGGCGGCGAAGAGATTCCACATCTCGTAGGCGGGTCCGGCGGCGAAGAAGTAGACCGGATAGCGCTTCTCGAGATCGAGCAGATACCCGCGCTCCCACACGTCGGCCTCCGGGTCCTCGCGCAGTGCGTAGACGAAGGGCCGCAGATGAAAATTGCCCTCGTGGTCGAAAAAGCGGATCTCCTGCGGCGGGCACAGCACGTACTCTGGATGGCGCTGGTTGGGGTCGTAGGGCGAGATGAACTCGCAGAACGCCGCCATGAAGTAGAGCACCACCAGCACCGCGCCGCCCACCAGCGCCAGACGGTGGCGGCGGAAGCGCATCCACATCAGCCGCCACTGCGAGGCAAAGGCCAGTTCCTGCTCTGCGGCGCCCTGTTGCTGGGGGGCTGCGGCCCGGGCTTCACTCATAGCGGATCCGCGGGTCGGTAATGGCCAGCAGGATGTCCGACAGCAGCATGCCGATCACGGTCATCACGCTGAGCATCAGCAGGAAGCTGCCGGCCAGGTACATGTCCTGATTTTTCAGCGAGTCGAGCAACAGGGGACCGGTCGTCGGCAAGCTCAGCACCACGCTGGTGATCGCCGAGCCGGAAATCAGGTGCGGCAGTAACTGTCCGACCGAACTGATGAAGGGATTGATCGCAATGCGCAGCGGATATTTGATCACGAGACGGATAGGATGCAGGCCCTTGGCCAACGCCGTCGTCACATAGGGCTTACCCAACTCGTCGAGCAGATTGGCGCGGATGATGCGCATCAGCCCCGCCATGCCCCCCAGGCCGATGACCAGCGCCGGAATCCACAGATGCCCGAGCAGATCGGCGAACTTGCCCATGCTCCACTCGGCGCTGGCGTACTCGGGCGAAAAGAGCCCACCGACGGCGATCCCGAACCATTCGTAGCCCAGATACATCAGCACCAGCGCCAGCAGAAAATTAGGCGTCGCCATGCCGACAAAGGCGGTAAAGGTCGCGGCGTAGTCGAGCAGCGAATACTGCCGCAGCGCCGAATAGACGCCGACCGGAAAGGCCACCAGCCAGGTCAGAATGGTCGCCGAGAACGTGATCAATAGCGTAAAGCCCAGCCGCTCCCAGATCAGGTTGTTGACCGACTGACCCAGCATCACCGAATAGCCCATATTGCCAACTAGGAAGCCGCCCATCCACTTGAAATACTGGATGTGCATCGGGTCGTTGAGGTTGTAGCGGGCGCGCAACGCCAGGATCTGCTCCTCGGATACATCCTGTCCCTCCGCCTGCAGTTCCTGCAGGCGCGAGGTGATTATATCGCCGGGCGGCAATTGAATGATGATGAAGATCATGACCGAAATGATCGCCAGGGTCGGGATCATAATCAGCAAGCGGCGGACGATATAGTTCAGCATCGGACTAACCCTGCTTTAGATACCAGGTCTCGGGATAGTAGGGCCACGACCAGCGCGAGTCCCAGCCCCAGTAGCCATCGCGCGGCACATTGCGCAACCGATCGGAGACAATCACCGGATGCGGCCCCAGCCCTATCACGCCGAGCACCCACAGATTCTCGGCCTGGCTGCGCAAAATCTTCTTACCCATCGCGACCCGCTCTTCGAGGTCGCTGGTGCGCCGGAGGACCTCCCACCAGGCGATGAGCTGCTTGACCTCGGGCGGCGGTTCCTCGCCGCGCGTGCCGTCGGTGCGGTACCACCGCGACCACTCCGGCCACTGCGTGACCTCCTGCCCAATGTGCATCGGCACAAACCAGAACGGCTCGATCGGAAACAGGATATCGGCGTTGCGGTCGGCGTGCCAGATGCTCATATGCATCACCCCGCCGCGGGTGCGGATGCCCTGCAGCGCGCCGCTGATCTGCTTGAGGTTGATGTGCAGCCCCACCTCGCGCCAGTGCGCAGTAGCCAGATCCACCGTAACCTGCTTCGGCGTCTCGCCCAGCGTGTATTCGAGCGTGATCTCCAGCGCGCTACCGTCGGGCAGATCGCGCCGGCCGTCGCCGTCGCTGTCGATCACCCCGATCTCGTCGAGCAGAGCCATCGCCCGCTCCGGGTCATGCTCGGCGTAGGCGCTGGCGAATTCCGGCTCAAAGTAGCGGCTAGACTCCACCACCGTCAACTGCCGCGGCACGCCCTGACCGTAATAGGCAATATCGTTGATCTCCTCGCGATCGAGCGCCAGCGATAGCGCGCGGCGGAAGCGCACGTCCTGGAACAGGGCGCGCAACTCGGGGTCGGGATGGGTCATATTGACCATCAGCGCCACATCCGAGCCGTAGGGCCTCGGCCACAGGTAGGTCGAGTAACCCTTTTCCTTCTCAAAGCGCTTGAACAGCGGAATATCGGCGGTCATAAATTGCCGTCCCGCAAAATCGACCTGACCGGTCGAGGCCTTGGCCGCCATGATTTCCGCACTGGCGACATTCTGAACTTCCAGCGAGTCGATATAGGGCAGCTGATTGCCCGCTGGGTCGATCTTCGGATAATAGGGATTGCGCACTAGGCTCACCCGCGTCGAGGTGCGGCTGACCGTCACATAGGCCGTCAGGTCCGGACACGGGAAAACAATGAGATCGCGCGGATTGTGCACGGCAGAAAAATACGTCCGCCAGTCGGTCATCCCCAGTTCCTCGGCCTCGCGCTCGAGCTGCTCCTTCGGTGTAAAATTTGGATGATAGCGCTTCATATAGTGCGCCGGCATCGACAGCCGCGAGCTGTTGTGCGCCAGATGTTTGACGAATAACGGCATCGGCTGCGGGAAGTGGTAGCTGAAGGTGTGATCGTCGTGCTTTTCGAAGCGCGCACCCTTGAAGCGCGGTTCGACCACCGGTGTCATTTCCTTGTTCATCAGCACGTGGTCGAACCAGAACTTGAAGTCGTCGGCGCTCAGCGGATGGCCGTCCGACCACTTGTGGCCGGGCCGCAGAAAGATCGTGATCGTCTTCGAACTATCGCTATATGCGTAGCGTTCGGCGAAATTGGGCAGCGTCAGCTGCAGTTGCGGACCGGGCCGCAATGTGCCCTCGGGCACGTTGAGCAACTGCTCGCCGGCGACGAAGAGCCGCGCGGTACCGCCATAGGCGCCGATCTCATCGATCGGCTCGACGACGATGGGGTCGGCGGGCAGTCGCTCCTCGACCGGCGGCAACTCGCCAGCGGCGACCTGCACGTCGAGCACCGGCGACTGCTGAAAGACGGCCACCCCGGCCTCCGACGCCTTGCGCGGGGCGCTGAACCAACTCTCGGGCCAGGCGTCGCGGGAGATGTCGCGCGGCGTGCCGTTTGGTGCGGCGAGCTGGCGCAGCGCCGACTCGCCCGACGCGGGCGGCTGGTAGTGCCGGTCCTCGCCACAACCGAGCAGCCCCAGACCGGCCGCAAGCGCCAACAGGCACCCGCCCCTCTTTTGTAAAACGGCTATCGTCATCGGCCAGAAAAACAGGCGAGCCGCTGTCACGCCAGCTCGCCTCATATAATGTATAAATCGTTGAATTCAGCGTAGAAAGTCTAAGTAGATCTGGGCTAAAGCGCCAGAGTACGCGCTGCGGGTAAACCGCCACTACCCCGTCAGTTGCGCGGCTCGATCCGCACGTGGCTGTTGTCCGGCGGCCGCTGCTTCAGCTGCGAGGCGGCGCTTACAAACCACTTGGCGTCGGCGATCTCGTCGGCCTCGCCTTCGGCACGGTGGCGCACCAATGCCTGCACCGACGGCGGCAACTGTGCAAACGCCGCCCGCGGCATCCGTGCGGTATTGGCCCCAGCAAAACCCGTCTGCCCTCGCGAAAACTCCAGATTGAGCCACCAGGGCGCGTAGATCACCACCACCCCGACGCGCGTAATCGGGCCGGGATTGGCGGCGACCGAGTGCCAGCAGCGCGTGTCCTGCACGTAGACCGAGCCGGCGGGCGCGGTAATCTGCACCTCGCCAGGAATCGGCGCACTCTCGTCGATGGGGTCGAGAATTCCGCGCGGGTTGCGCGGGTCGCGGTGCGAGTGCGGCACCACCCACGTGCCACCGGTTTGGGGCGAGGCATCATTCAGATACCAGACGGTAGACAAGGCCATGGTCGCGTCGGGGAAGGGCTGGGCGATGGCGCCCGAATGCGCGCCCGCGGTCAGGTCGTGGGGCCAGTCGGAGTGCCACGCGCGAAAATGGGGCCGGTCGTCGTTGGGAGGGCGCATGGTGCCACCGACCGCCTCGCACTGCGCAATGCGCACGTGCGGATCAAGCAACCCCCGCGCCACGCCCAGCATGCGTTCGTCGCCAAAGTAGGGGGCAAGCGACAACAGGTGGGCCATCTGCGAAACGCCGGGAGGCGCGCCGGGCGGGCAATCCTTCCAGCTCGGATCGCCCAGCGCGGCCCATTCCGCCCCAATCGCGTCCACCGCTGCCACCACGTCATCGCGGATGGCGGTCACCCGCTCGGGCGGAATCACGTTTTCGATTACCGTGTACCCCTGCTCCCTTACCCGGGCGATGTGTGCGGCGATCTCCTCGCGCACCGCAGCGGCAGGGCGCGGCCCCCCCGTCGGCAATAGCCCGCCGCCGGTATCGCCAGCCTCGCGTTGCGAAGCGGCAGACATGCCGCGCAAACGGTCGATAAAGGCGTCGGAGAGGGTGTCGCCGGCCCGGTCGATGAGTGCGCCTGGCCCCTCGTACGCGAGTTGTTGCTCCGGGTCTGTCATACCTAGCTCCTTTGGCTCTGGTGGCCGGTCGGGAATCTCCGGCGCTACTTCAACACCTATCGCGGCGACATACGGACCTACTTGATCGCCACCTCCCTGCCCTTCTCGGCAGACTGGTAAATCCCGTCGAGCATCTTCTGCACCATCAACCCATGGTCGCCCGGCGCCATGGTCGGCTGGCCGTAGAGCACGTGGTCAACGAAGTTGCGCATCTTTCTGGCAAAGGCATTGGCTTCGGGCCCACTGGGCAGCCAATCGGGCTTGGTGCTAACCATGTGGTCGTTGGCATCGTGGACCAATGCCGTCGGTTGCCAGGTCGCCCCGCCCTTCTCGCCCATCAGCGTGAAGTTCCACTGGTCCTCGGTATGCGCCGCGAAGCTGGCCTCGATGCTCAGCGTCGCCCCGTTGTCAAAGCGGATCTGTCCCACCGCCAGGTCTTCGACCGTATAGCTCTTGTGATCCCAGTCTGGCCACTGCGACAACACGTTCGACTTCTTGTCGCCGATATAGGTATAGGTACTACCGCTAGCCGCCACCGGCTTGGGCGAGCCCATCACGTAGTGCGTGGCTTCAAGGACGTGGACGCCGATATCGATCAGCGGTCCGCCGCCCTGCAAATCCTTGCGCCCGAATACACCCCAGTTGGGAATCCCGCGCCGGCGCAACGCCTGCACCCGCCCGTACAATATTTTGCCCAATTCCCCGTTGTCGACCGCCTTCTTGATAAATTGCGTGCGCGGCTCGTAGCGATGCTGGAAGCCAATGACCAGCTTTTTGCGGTTCTTCCTCGCCGCATCGAGCATTTTCTGCCCCTCGCGCGCGCTCATTGCCAGAGGTTTCTCGACGATCACGTGCGCCCCGGCATTCAATGCCGCAATGCTACAGGGCGCGTGCAGACCGTTGGGCGTGCAGACGCTGACCGCGTCGGGCTTGACCTGCTTGAGCATCTTCTTGTAATCGGGATACGCCTCGGGGATCTCGTATTCCTCGCAGCGGCGCTGAACGCTCGCAGCGACCAGGTCCGAAGCCGCTACCATTTCGACATCCTCCATATCTTTGTAATAGCCCATGTGCGTCCCGGCAATCCCGCCTGCCCCGATAAAGGCGACGCGTAACTTGTCCTCTTTCCGCTTAGCCATTACTACTCCATTTGTTTGAAGTTATTTTCGATGTTAAAAAATCAGACGTTGAAACCTACCCGGCAAGGCACGAAAAAACCGGCCGAAACCGGTCCTTTCGCAAAAGCCTATCGCTGCGATGTCTAGCTCGCCTGGAACGCGTCGATCAGCGCCCGCACTCCCTCGTGCCCATCGACGCCGCGCCCGGGGTGGATGACCAACCGGTAGCGGAACACCGCCTTGTCGCCGTCGGGAATCGTCAAACTCTCGTCGATCTCCGCGTCGCCCTTGAAGTCGTGAACCCCAAAGGCATTGGCGGTAAACAGCCCGTAGCCGCGCACGTGCCAATACGTCGGGTACCGCGGGTTATCCTTGTGATCGACGACCGTGTGCCCCCATTGCTCCCCATTGGCCAAAGGCCCCGAATAATCGACCCACGCCGCCTGCACGCCCCAGGTCGTCTCCTCGCCCTCCCCGTTTTCGAACACCTGCCCCGCCGAGTTCTCGATCCGCCCCTTGTCCTTGGCGTCCATGGAGGTCGGCACCCGAATCGAAAACAACCCACCCTCCTTGGTGTCGCCAAAGGTCACGTCGCCGTAGTTGGCGCGAAACTCGCTGCGCTGGTCGATAATCCGCAAATCCCCCTCTACCCGAATAGAAATCGTCCGCCGCTCCTCCAGCAACTTCTCCCCCTCGGGGCCGTACCAATCGACCATCCCGTCGATCTCCGCCGCGTCGCCATGCACCCCCACCACCGGTTCACCGCGCTGCAGCATCGCCCCGTGCCCGGTCCCCTCATCCCACAAATTCTCGCCATTGACCAGCCCGTGCGCGGTATAGATCCCGCGGTGATGATAGTGGTCCTGGGTCTCCCCCTCCACTTCCTCCATCGGATAGGCCCGCGTCAAACCCTGTCCACCGGCTGTCAACACCGGATAGAAATAGGGCCGACACACATAGTGCCCATAGCGGTACTCGGTAAAAAGCTGGCCGTCTATAGTGACGACGGCCTTATTGTCCTCGGATTGCAACTTGATATCAATCATTATTCCCTCTCTTCTCCTTCTATAGGCTGATAGTTCCCAGAGGTTGGGTCGAGGGGAGAATTCGTAGCGGTTGTGGCTCCGATTTCACAGGCTGTGAAATCGGTAAAGCCACCCCTCGGAGCGAGACAGGAACCGAGCGAGAATGAGCGAAGAGTCCTCCCCTCGACCTAACCGCCCATCCTTGTCAGCACTACCCCCTCACACCGCCACTCCACAACACCGCTTGTACTTCTTCCCGCTCCCGCACGGACACGGATCATTCCGCCCCGGATCCTTCTTGCCGACCGCCGCCCTCACCGCATCTCGCTGCCGCGCCCACTCCATTACGCCCGTCGCCGGCCGCCCATGCCGCAATTCATCGGCCATAAAGCGCATATAGGGATCGACGTGCGCGAAGTACCGCTTGTAGCCCTTGCACAGATAATTGAGCCCGTCCTCGCCGCTCGGCGTCCGGTTGAATCGGTGCTTGGGACACCCCCCGTTGCAAGCGAAGCGAAAATCGCACTCGACGCAGTACTGCGGCAAAAGATCCTTCTTGTCCTGCCCGAACTTCTCCTGCTGCGGGCTGGCGACCATATCGCGAATACTCTCCTCGTGCACATTGCCGAGGCGGTAGTCAGAATAGACGAAGTGGTCGCACGAGTAGAGATCGCCGTTGTGCTCGATAATCAGCGCCGAGCCGCAAGTCTCGGCAAAAATGCACAAACTCGCGTCCTGCCCCAGCCACGAGCCCAGCGTCACGTCGAACATCTGCACGAAGACCTCGCCGACGTCGTTGCGGACCCATTCGTCGAAGATTTTGCAGAGAAATTTGCCGTATTGCCCCGGCCCCACCGACCACCGCGCCACCGGCGCCTTGCCGTCGTAATCGGGATCGACCAGTTCCAGGCCGTCCTCATCTACCTCGTCGGCGATGCGCTCGACGATGGGAATAAACTGCATAAAGCTCGAGCCCTCGTCGCGCAGAAAACGGTAGATCTCAAGCGGGTGATCGGCATTGTGGTGCTGCAGCACGGTGAGGGTATTGAATTCGACCTGGTGCTTCTTAAGCATCTGCAAGCCGGCGTAGACCCGGTCGTAGGTCGGTTTCTGGCCCTTGTCGACGCGGTAGCGATCGTGGAATTCGCGCGGACCGTCGATCGACAGCCCGACCAGGAACTGGTGCGCGTGCAAGAACTCGCCCCAATCGTCGTCGAGCAGGATGCCATTGGTCTGGAAGGCGTTGGTGATGGCTTTGCCGTCGGCGTAGTGCTGCTGCAACTCGACCGCGCGGCGGAAAAAATCCAGGCCCATCAGCGTCGGCTCGCCGCCCTGCCAGGCGAAGTTGACCTGCGGCACGTCCTGCGCCTCGATATACTGCTTGACGTAGAGTTCGAGCGTATCCTCGGCCATGCGCCAGTTTTTGCGCGCGTCTGGGTAGAGCCTCTCCTTCTCTAAGTAGAAGCAGTATTTACAGTCGATATTGCAGACCGAGCCCGAGGGCTTGGCCATCACGTGGCAGGCAGCAGGCTCTGCTGTTGGGGTCGATGTAGTTGCTTCCATATCAGCTTGATTTCAGGTGGGGATTATGATAGTATTTCCAACCCCTTAACGCAAATACCGGAAAGCTCCTATGCGCACGATCTTCATCGGCGACACCCATGGCTGCGCCGCCGAACTGCAAGACCTGCTCACCGCCGTCGCCTACGACGGGGACCGCCTGTTGCTCGCCGGCGATGCCTTCGCCCGCGGCCCCGATCCGCTCGGGGTCTGGCGCTTGATCGAAGAAACGGGCGCCGAAATGGTACTCGGCAACCACGACGCTCGCTTGCTCGAACAACTCGAGGATTGGGCCGCCGGCCGCGAACCCACACTGCAAAAACCCGACCAGCGCTACACCTTCGCCCAGCTCGATCCGGTGCTGGCCGATATGCTCGCCTGGCTGCGGCGCGTTCCCCTCTATATAGAGGACAGTCGCTTCCTGCTGGTCCACGCTGGCATCAATCCCGAAAAGGGACTGGCCGGAACCAGCCGCGACGAATTCGTGAGCATCCGCACCTGGCCACCGACCAAAAGCCAAGCGGATCTGCGCTGGCACGACTACTACGAGCCGGCCCATCCGCTGCTGGTATTTGGCCACGACGCGCCCGGCCAGCTGGTCGTCAAGCGACGCGACGGCCGCCCCTATCTCCTGGGCCTCGATACGGGCTGCGTCTACGGCGAGCTCTTCGGCAACCAACTCACCGCCTATATCCTCGAGGAAGACCGTCTGGTCCACGTGCCCAGCCGCCAGCACAAAGACCAATGGCTCACTAGGGACGCCTAATCCCGCGCCCGCCGCACCAGATGCTCGAACACATGTCCCCATGCCCCACCCATCGCCTCGGGATGAAACTGCACCCCCACCAGCCGCCCGTCTTCGCTCTCGACGGCCTCCACCAGCCCGTCGTCGCTGCGCGCGCTAATTGCCAACCCCGCGCCCGGCCGATCCACCGCCTGTATATGCGACGAATTGACCCGCACTAGCCCGGCGCCGCCGATCCGGGCCAGCACCGTCCCCGACACCACCTCGATATCGTGCTCGACCGGCTGCTTGCCCGTCCGTTTGGGCGAGTGCGGCTCGGCGCCCAGTTGCGCCTCGACATCCGCCCAGATCGTGCCGCCGAGCTCTGCGCTGATAAACTGCATGCCATAGCAGATGCCCAGCACGGGCAATTCGCGTCCCTGCGCCGCGGCGAAACTCCACTGGTCGGCCTGGACCCTGTGCCCAGCCGTCGGCGGCAGATCCTCAGGCAAGGCACCGATCAGCCCGCGCTCGATCCCGGGGCCGCCGGTGATCAGCAGGCCATCGATCCGCTCGAGTACCGCCGCGAGCGCCACCTGGTCCACCGTCATCGGCAGAATCAGGGGCGCGCCGCCCGCCCGCTCGACCGCCTCGACATAGCGCCGATCGAGCACCTGCTCGCCGGCGGCGTTGAGGCTGCTGGTGATGCCGATCAGCGGGCGGCTCATCAAACCCCGGCTTTGAGCCTGGCGAAGTAGACCGTGTCGTCGAGCACCGTCAGCGCAGTGAACGTCTCAATATCGGTGCGCGATGGGTCGAGTTTGGCCACGACCTCGCGCAGAAAATCCCACTGCTGCTCGTTGCCGGGCCCGAAGTTGACCATCCGCTCATTGAACGCCGCCGTGTCCTCCGCGCTCTTGCCCGACAGCCGCGCGCCAAGCCACTCGACGACCGCGCTGTCGTCCTTACCCTCGATACCCGCCGCAAATTCGTCTGGCGTCAATCCCAGAAACTCCAGCACACCGCGGTCGAAACCCGAATCCTCGCCGCACCAGTACGGCCCCAGGCAGTTGCACGCCATTGCCCGAAACTTGTCGATCATCCGCGCCAGGCAGGCCAGCCCGCCGACCGAGTCGTCGTAGGCACTGCGCGGCGGGCACCGGCGCAAGTCGGTAATGCCAAAGCTCAACTGGTCGTCGAGATCCTGCAGGTCGAAAAAGGTCTGTATATCGCCGCGCTCGGGCGCGACCTCCGCTCGCCGCTCCGCCAGCCGCTCCGCCATCGCGCCATCGCGCCCGACATTGCAACGCGCGGCGTTGAAGACGCTCTTCTCCCCCGGGGATTTCTGGCAGCGCGCGGCGACCCACTCGGTCAATTCGTCGTCGTTGAGATTGTTATAGGCGGCTTCGCGGAAGGCCTCCTGATCGACGCCGATAAATTCGAGAATCGCCGCGTCCTGACTCGAGTCGTCGCCGTAGCGGTAGGCGCCGAGTTGGCCGCAGCTGAGCGCCCGCGCCTTGTCGGCCATCCGCGCCGCGCCGACCAGCCCGAAAACGCTGCGCAACCAGGGGCTGCGCGGCGGCGCGGCGGTCAGATCGAGGTCGCGGAAGGCGCCCCAGTCGTCGAGCTCAATCGAGGCGAAGACCGTGGTGATATCGGTGCGCCCCGGCGCGTATTTGGCGATGCGCTCGACCAACAGCTTCTCGTGCAATTCGTCCTGCGGCGTGCGCTCGAGGTGTTCGGTGTTGAAGGCGTCGATCTCGTCCTGGCTCTTGTTGGCATTTTTTAACGCCAGTTCGCCCAGCGCCGCGTCGTCCAGTGCGGCGACGGCCGCAGCGAAATCGTCGGCGCTCATATTGATGAATTCGAGTACTTCGACATCGAGCCCGGAGCCCTCGCCATAGCGAAATTCGCCGATGGTCTCCTCGTTGTGGCCGCGCGCCTTGTCGATCATCCGCGCCAGCCCGGCAATACCGCCGACGATGGCATTGGAGGGTCTGCGGGGGGGTTGCCTAGTCAGATCCATTTTTACACTCCCGGTCTTGGTAGATTATTTGGTTGCCGTCCTACTCAATATATGAGCCGCCCGCCCACCGGCAATATTTGACGCTACCGGAGGCCACGCCTATACTCAAGCCCCATGCCCGAACTGCCCGAAGTGGAAACCGTCCGCGGCGCCATGCAGCGCCATCTCTCAGACCAGCCCATCACCCACGTCCACGTCGGCGCCAAACCCCTGCGCGAGCCCCTGCCCGGCCCCGCGCTGCGCGCCCTTAGCGGCGACCGCTTTACCGCAGCACGCCGCCGCGCCAAATTCCTGCTCCTCGACCTCGCCTCGGGCGGCACGCTGCTGGTCCACCTCGGCATGAGCGGCAATCTGCTATTCCGCACCCGCGGCGAAAAACACGATCACCTGGCCTTCGACTTTGCCGACGGCTCCACCCTGGTCTACAACGATCCGCGGCGCTTCGGCCTGGTGCTGGTGCTGCATTCCGCCGAAGCAGAGCGCGACTGTCGCTACCTGCGCCATCTCGGCCCCGAGCCCCTGTCCCGCGCCTTCAACGCCGCCTATCTCCAGGCCCGGTGCCACAGCCGCAAAACCCCGATAAAAATCGCTATCATGGACAATCCCGTAGTGGTCGGGGTCGGCAATATCTACGCCAGCGAGGCACTATTCGCCGCCGGCGTCCACCCGGCGACCCCATCAGCCCAGGTCGCGCCGGAACAATTGTCGCAACTGGTCAAAGAAATCAAGAAGGTCCTGCGCGCAGCCATCAAAAAGGGCGGCACCACCATCAGCGACTACCGCGGCTCGGGCGACGGCGGGCGCTTCCAGCAGCAACTCAAGGTCTACGGCCGCGCCGGGACCGACTGCCGCGTCTGCCGAACGCCCATCGAAAACCTCTACCTCGGCGGCCGCAATACCTTCTACTGCCCGCGCTGCCAATAAAAAAACCGGCCTCCGCGCAGGAGACCGGCATCGTACGGAAAGGCTGTATTTACTTTTTGACGTGACCGTTGGGCGCGGGAGCCGTGGTGGTGATCACATCGTCGAGCAGACCGTATTCCTTGGCTTCTTCGGCCGACATGAAGAAGTCGCGATCGGTGTCGGCTTCAATTTTATCGACGTCCTGGCCAGTGTGCTGGGCGTAGAGCTCATTCAACTCGCCGCGCAGGCGGATGGTCTCTTTGGCGCGGATGTCGAGGTCGGTGGCGGTACCGGTGATCGTGCCCATGATCAGCGGCTGGTGGATCATAATTCGCGCGTGCGGCCAGGCAAAACGCCGCCCCGGCTCTCCGGCCGCCAGCAGGAACGAGCCCATACTCATCGCCATGCCCATGCAGACGGTGGATACCGGCGCGGAGATCGCCTGCATCGCGTCGTAGATGGCCATGCCGTCAGAGACCGAGCCGCCGGGGCTATTGATATAGAGCACGATTTCTTCTTTGGGGTCTTCGGTATCCAGCGATAACAGGCGGGTGACCACCGCCTTAGCCGACTCGTCGTTGACATCGGACCACAGGAAAATCTTGCGGGCTTTGTACAGGCTTTGTTCCAGGTTTTTTTCCTGGAGGGACTTGATCAGATCTTCGTCTTTTTCGGCCATTGGAGCGTCTCCTAATCGCGGCAGATCGTCTTATTTTGCACCGGTTTCAGAATATACGCGGTAGCCTGTACAACGTCAATCGGCGCTGGCACTTAGCGCTCGGATTGTACGTCCTGGCCCGACTCTACCTGGCCTCCGGCGTCGAGTTGGGCAAAGACGAGGCAGTCTACTGGTATTGGGGCCAGCACCTCGACGCCTCCTACGCGCTCTTGCCCTTCGCAACGCTCAAGCTCGCCCACGCGCTTTGGCCGTATCAGGAGTGGTTTTTGCGGCTGCCCTCGATCCTGCTGGGCGCGCTGTCCGCCGTGCTGCTCTATCGCCTGTGCCGCAACCACGGCCTGGGCGAGCGCCCCGCTCTGTGGGCAACCGCCGCCTTCGCCCTGAGTCACTGGACCTGGCACACCAGTTCCTACCTGCACCCCGACGGCTTCCTGGTGCCCTGCTGGCTGCTGGCGCTCTGCGCGGCGCAACGGGCGACCGGCTCGATCGACGTACGCCCCTACGCGCTGATGGGCTTGGCCGGCGGCGCCGCCGTTCTCTGCAAATACTCAGGCGCCTTCCTCGTCGGCGGCCTGTGTCTGTGGATCTTGCTCAGCCACGCGCATCGAGACCGCTGGCGCCTGCTCGCCGCCTTCCTGCTACCGGCCCTTGCCGTCACCCTGCCGCTGGTCTACGCGCAATTGGGCTCTGGCTTCTATCTGCCGCAGACGCTGAGTTCCCTCTCGCGCATCGAAGGCCTGGCCGACCCATTTTCGCGGCTGTTCTTTTTTCTGGTCAACCCGCTATTTTTCGTCTCGCCCTTCCTGCTATATCTACTGTACAGGGGCCTGGTACGGGCGGTGGCGCAGCGCGACCTGCTGCCCTTGCTCCCCGCGCTCTGCACCATCGGCGCCTTTTTGTTCTTCGCGCTCTATCGCGGCCAGATCAAGGGCAACTGGATCTTGCCGGGCTTGCTGAGCCTCTGGCCATTGGCCTTCGCTCCCCGCACCAAGCGCTGGCTGGTCCTCGCCGCCGTAGCCACGGGAACGCTGCAAGCCGCCGCCATCGGCAGCGGACTCAAACACCCGGGTCTCTACAGCGCGCTCTCCGGGCGCGGCGGCTTGGACAGATCCTATGTCGGCCTGGTCTCGCAAGAAGACCGGAGCCGCGAGCCATCTTATTCGTGGAGCGAGCGGCTCTGCGAATACGGCGGTTGGATGCGATTCGCCGGAGATTTCGAGCAAATACTGCGCAGGCAGCAGATCCACCCATCGCTGCCCGTCATCAGCACTCAATACAGCATTCCGTTTACGCTGGCGTATTACGGATTGATTGAGCGACAGTACTATACCATCGACGACCCGCGGTTTCGCGATTTGACGGATTTCGTAGCGGGCGTGCAACCGAATTACCCGGAGGAAGTATTATACGTCGTGCGAACTGGAGGTAGCATGCCCGATTTGTTGGGATCAATCTACTCCCGCCGCAGCATGGTCGAGGAGTTGTCCAGACATCAGCCAGGCTGCACCGCGACGACCTATGAGATCTACCACTTGAAACCTTGATCTATTGTAATCGAAAGTCGTTTTCAAGACACCGTCGCTTCGCCGCCCTCCTTCCCTTCCTCCTTCTTCCCAAACGCCGACGCCATAATCCGATGCGACAAGTTCCTGCAATCGTCGAAGAAGGTGTAAAACAGCGGCACCAGCATCAGCGTTAGCACCATCGACGCCAGCAAACCACCCGTCATCGTCCGGCCCAGCGGCGCGTAGGCGATGCCCACCATCTTGGAGTTGCCCGCCGCCATTGGTATCAGCCCGAAGGCCGTGGTGAAGGTCGTCATCAAAATCGGCCGGAAGCGGTAGGTGCCGGCCTCGACCAGCGCATCGTAGCGCGACTTGCCCTCCGCCCGCAGGCGATTGGCCAGATCGATCAGCACGATCGCGTTGTTGACCACTACCCCGATCAGGATCACCGAGCCGATCATCGACATGATCTCGAAAGGCGTGTCGGTCAGATAGAGCATCCAGTAGACGCCCAAAAACGAAAACGGAATGGACACGATTACCGACAGCGGCAGCACGAACGACTCGAACAACACCCCCATCAGCAAGAAGACGAAAGTCACCGACATGATGATCGCAAACATCTGCGACTGGTCCTGCTCCTCCAGCCTGACGAAGCGCGCGCCCTTGTCCCAGCGGTAGCCGCGCGGCATTGCAAAGCCCTGCATCGCATCGTCGACCTGCGCGAAGAGCTCTCCGGCCATGTCCTGAGAAGCGCGGGCGCTGACGTTGAGCATGGTCTCCCGGTCTTCGCGGCGGATGCTGCCCAGCGTGCGCTCGACGTGGATCTGCGACACCGCCTCCAGCGAGATATCGCGGCCGTCGTCGGTGGGAAAGGTGAGATTGCGCAGGTCGTCGAGGCTCTGGTCGTCGTAGCGGGCCACTTGCACGCGGATATCGACCTCGCGGCCGTCGTCGGTGTGGAATTTGTTAATGTCGGTACCGCGCAAAGCGTAGGCGATACTACCCGAAACCAACTGGGGCTCGATGCCGAAACGCTGCAGCTGGTCGCGGTCGAGCTGGACCTGCAGCTCGCTACCGCCGCGGTCCATGTCGGTGTTGACCGATAGCAGGCCCGGGATGCTGTTGAGCCGCCGCTCGACCTCCTCGGCCAGGCCGATCAAGACCTGAGTGTCCTCGCCGTAGAGGCTGACGTTGACCCGGGCGTCCTGCTGGGTATTTTCCCAGTTGACCCGCAGGCTAATGCCCGGCGGCAGGTAGAGGCGTTTGCGCAGGTCCTGCTCGACCTCCTTGTAGTCGAGGTGCTTCTTCTCCTGCAAACCCACCGCAGTGCTGAAATCCTCCCACGCCACCTGGTACCACTCCACATCCTGATTTTCGGCGAAAAACATCGTCACCCGCCCGTAGTCGCGGCGGAAGTAGGTCCGCATCATATCGATATTGTACTCGGCCTTGCGGGTCGTAATCGAATCCTCGACCCCGTCCATAAACTGCTGCGCCTGCTCTAACGACTGGCCCGAGGGCATCTCGAAAGACAGGTCCAGGCGCGAGTTGTCGCGCTGCTGCTTGTCGCTGCGCTCCATGCCCTCCCGCGGGATCTGGATGCTGGCGAAGAGTACTATCGCAATGATGAAAGCATCGAGGCGATTGCGCAACACCCAGCCCAACGAGCGCACGTAGTACTTGCGAGACCACGCGATCACCCCCGGCTCGCCCTTCTCCTTGCCCGTCGATAGCTTGAGCGCCGCCAGCGGGATGAAGACCAGAGCGATGACCAGCGAGGCGACCAGCCCCACGATCACCGGCAGACCGATCCTGAGCATCCAGAAGGAAAACTCCTGCTCGTCGCTCATCAGGATCAGCGGCAAAAAGACCACCACCGTCGTCAGCGTCGCCATCGTCACCGCCAGCCCGACCTCACCGGCGCCGTCGACAGAGGCTGCGCGCGCCGCGATGCCGGCCTGGCGCTTGCGGTAGATGTTTTCGACGATTACGATCGCGTTGTCGACCACCAGCCCCAGGCTCAACATCAAGCCCATCATCGTCGCCAGATTGAGCGACCAGCCCATGAAGTAGAGCGCGGTAATCGTCGCCAGGATCGACAGCGGAATGGCCAGGGTAATGATCAGGGTGATGCGCACCGCGCGCAGGAAGAAAAACAGCACTATCACTGCGAAAAGTCCGCCCCACAGGCCGGAGTTTTGCAGGTTGCGCACCGAGTTGCGCACCTGGTCGCCCTGATTCCAAAACACCTTGAAGTCCAGGCCCTCGAGCTTGGGATGGTTTTTGAGCTGCTCCAGCGTCGCCGTGACCTCGTCGGTAACCTGCGCGACATTGGCGCCCGAAGCCTTGGTAATGCCGAATCCCAGCGACTCCTTGCCATCCATGCGGTTGATCCAGTCCCTTTGGGGTCGCTTGTAGGACACCTCCGCGATGTCGTCGAGCTGCAGCTGATGCTCGCGATCGACGACCATATCGGCGATTTCGTCGACACTCTGGAAACGCCCCACCGAGCGCACGTAGATCTTCTTGCCGCCCTCGATTACATAACCGCCCGGCAGGGTAATATTCTGGTTGCGCAAACCCTCGACCGCCTCGAAGACATTGACCCCGTGGCCTTTTACCTTGCCCTGGTCCAGCTCGACCAGCACTCGCTTGCTGCGCGAGCCCCAGATCTCGACATTGCCCACCCCGTCGATGCGGCGCAGCGCTGGCTCGAGGTAGGTGTCGATGAGCAGGCGCGCATCGACGGGCGGCTCTGCGAAGCTGATATTGCCGGCCATGATCTCGATATCCTCCTCGCTCCAGCGCCGCACCCAGAGCTGGTCGATCTCATCGGGCAGCTCGGGCATGATCCGGTCGAGGCGGTCCTTCATTTCGGCAAAGGCCAGTTGTAGGTCGGTGCCCTTCTGGAATTCGACCCGCACGTTGCCGCCGCCATTTGCGGCGCTGGATTGGATCCGCTTGACCCGCGGCACCTGGGCGACGGCTTCCTCGAGGTGGTGAACCACCTTCTGCTCAACCTCGACCGCGCCGGCGTTGGGATAGCTGGCCCAGGCGAAAAGCCGGGGGTAGTCGAAGCCTTCGGGGAACAGCGTTAGCGGAATGCGGGTATAGGCGATATAGCCCACCACCAGCAACGCGGCCAGCGACATGACCACGGTCACCGGCCGGTTGACCGAAAAACGCGGCAGCGGGTATTGCTTGCCTTCGCTCATCTTGGCCTAGGGACGGCGGTCGACCAGCGAGTAGACGGTCGGAATCACCACCAGGGTGAGAAAGGTGGAAGAGATCAGGCCGGCGATCACCGTCAGCGCCATCGGCGTGCGAATCTCCGCGCCCTCGCCCAGGCCCAGCGCCATCGGCAAGAGCCCCAGGACCGTGGTGGCGGTGGTCATGGTGATCGGGCGCAGCCGCACCGCGCCAGCCTGGACAATGGCCTCGGCTTTGGCCATGCCGGTGCGGCGCAGCGTGTTGATATAGTCGACGAGGACGATAGCGTTGTTGACGACGATGCCCGCTAGCATAATCAAGCCGATAAAGACCACCACGCTCAGCGGCACCTGCGCCACGTAGAGCGCCGCGATCACCCCGATCAGCGCCAGCGGCACGGTGAACATGATGATGAAGGGGTGGACCATAGATTCGAACTGACTGGCCATCACCACGTAGACCAGAAAGATCGCCAGCGCCAGCGCGAAGTACAGACTCTGCAGCGAGGTTTTCATTTCTTCGTTCTGGCCGCTAATCAGAAAGTCAAAGCCGGCGGGAAAATCGATCCGGCCCAGTTCGTCGTGGATCAGCGCCGAGGCGGTGCCGAGATCGGTACCCTGGATATTGGCGGTGACCAGCGCGGCGCGCTGCTGGTCGATGCGGCGGATCTCGCTCGGTCCTTCGTTGACGCGGATCTCGGCCACCGCCGACAGCGGGATCGGCACCGGGGCGTTGGGGTTGATCACCAGCCGCCGCAGCTCGTCGAGCCCGAGGCGATCTTCTTCGCGCAGCCGCACCAGCACGTCGATCTGGCGCTCGTCCTGGCGGAAGTCGGTGGCAACCTTGCCCTGCACCTTGTGGCGCACCAGCTCCGCGACATTGCGCAGCGACAGGCCGTAGGCAGCGAGCCGGTCGCGCTTGTAGCTGATCTGCAACTCGGGATTGCCCGCCTGCAGCGATGACTTGACATCCACCAGCCCCGGCAGGCCGGCCATCCGCGTCTCGGCCTCCAGACTCAACTGCCGCAGGCGACGCAGATCGTAGCCGCGGACCTCGACCTCGATTGGGGTCTTGAAGCTGAACAGCGCCGGATGCGAAACCTCGACTTCCATTTCGGGAATGTCGCGGACCTCGATGCGCAAACGCCGAATCAGCGCATCCTCGGCGGCGGCGGTCGAACCCTCGGGCATGCGGATCGTGACCTGAGCCGTGTGTTCACCTTCCTCCGCCGACGAACTAGCCGACCCGTCGGTGCCTACCGTCGTCGCCAGCCGCTCGACCTCGGGCTGCCGCTCGGCAATGGCCTCGATGCGGCGCACGATCTCCGCCGTTTTCTCCAGCGGAGTGCCCACCGGCAGGCTCAAGTCGAGGTTGAATTCGGCCTGGTGGACCTGGGGAATCAGCTCGGTGCCCAACTCGGGCAGGAGCTTGTGCCAGCAAAAGACCAGCGCGGCCAGCGCGCCGCCGATAACCACCAGCCGCTGCCTGAGCGCCCAGCCCAACAATAGCGGATAGCCCCGCTGCACCAGACCGAAGCCCTTTTCAAAGAGGAATAGCAGTGGCAGAAAGAGCGGCACCAACACCATAGCCAAAAGCAATAGCAGTGTTACCAGCACCAGGCCAATGAGCATCAGCGCCACGTGCAGGACGATCCCCACCAGGCGGAAAGCCGTCGCCAGCACGAAGCGCACGGTCCCTAGGTAGACCACCGCCAACGGAAAAAGTAGACTCTTGAGGATCTTCCAGACCAGGCGCTTGGAATGGCCGATCCAGCGCCAGTAGCGCAA
The DNA here is from genome assembly GCA_002724215.1 of Gemmatimonadota bacterium. GTDB lineage: Bacteria > Latescibacterota > UBA2968 > UBA8231 > UBA8231. Next base: position 52,729 of record PBOD01000050.1, read on the forward strand.
CAGGGTCTCGCCGAGGTTGCGCGGCGACTCGAAGCCAAGGATGCCGGGCCACACGCGCTCGAAGAAGGTCCACTTGCCGATGCGGGTCTCAACCGCCCAACTACCGAGCCACTGCTGGAAGGTGCGCTCGCGCTTCACCCAGAAATGATCTATGGGTTTGATCAGCCACCACAGCAACTGGCAGACGAGGATAAAGACCGCCTTGAGCACCGCCGCCAGCAAGGTCACCGCCGCCAACAGCAACCGCAAGATGATCTCGTAGATCAGGTAGGGCAGGGTCAGCAGAATTCTCGGCAGCTTGGCAATCAGGCTGCCCTCTTCGTCGTCCAGTAGCGCCCGCGTGCGCACCAGCGCCTGCAGTTTAAGGAAATCGCTGCGGCCAAGCTGCTCGGCGAGACCACCGCTGCGGTCGAGCTGGCGCGAGGCGAGCATCGGAATGAAAAACAGCGCCACGCCCAGCGAGGCCAAAAGCGAAAAAACCACCGTCAGCGCCATGTCGCCAAAGATCTGGCCGGCCACGCCCTCGACGAAGACAATCGGAAAAAACACGGTGATGGTCGTCAGCGTCGAGGCGAAGACCGCGGTGCCAACCTCACCGGTGCCGCGCACCGTGGCCTCAACCAGATCGTCGCCCTCTTCGCGGCAGCGGAAGATGCTCTCCAGCACCACAATCGAATTGTCGACCAGCATGCCGATCCCCAGCGCCAGCCCGCCCAGCGACATGATGTTGAGCGAAACGTCGAATATGAACATCGGCGCAAAGGTCGCCACGATCGACACCGGGATGGTCAGGCCGATAATCAGGGTGTGCACCGCGTTGCGCAAAAACACCAGCAGCACCAGCACCGCCATCGCGCCGCCGATCAGCGCACTGGTCTGGACCTCGGCGATCGAATTCTCGATAAAGCCCGACTGGTCGGACAACAGCTCCAGTGCGGTGCCCGCGGGCAGGCGATGGCTGATAAAGTCGGTCATCTGCAGGTGCTCTATGGCCTTGCGCGCCGCCGCCTGCTTTTCGGCATTGAGGTCGTTATTTTCGTCCTCGCTTTCTTCTCCCCACCCGTCTTCCTCTACTTCCCGCTGCTCTTCCCCTGCACCCTCTTGCTCCGCCCTCTTCAGCCCCTCGACATAGGCCTGTTGCTGCGGCAGGCCGTAGAGCGCGCCGCGCACCCTTTCGGCCACGGCGACGATATTGGCGTCGGCCTCCTTGTAGATCTCGATCTCGACGCTCTCGCGCCCGTTGACCCGGGTGACGATCTCGCGGTCTTTGTGCGAGCGCACGACCTCGCCGATATCGCGCAGGTAGACATCGGCGTCGCCCTGCCTGGCCACGATCAGCTCGGCAATCTCCTCGACGGTCGCGAACTCATTGAGGGTGCGGATCAGATATTCGACCTGGCCCTCGCGCAGATTGCCGCCGGGCATATTGACATTGTTGGCGGCCAGGCGCTGGTTGATCTGCTCGATATCGAGGCCCATCACCGAGATCTGCCGCTCGTTGAGCGCGACGTGGATCTCCTCCTCCAACCCACCCTTGACCTTAACTGCCGCCACCCCGGCCAGCGCCTCGAGTTCGCGTTTGATCTAGTGCTCGGCCAGATAGCGCAGCGCGTAGAGGTCCTGTGGACCGTAGAGCCCGATGCGCATGATCGGATCGAGCGAGGGGTCGTAGCGCAGCAGCAGGGGCTTTCTGGCGCCGTCGGGCAAAAAGAGGCGGTCGGCTTTTTCGCGAACTTCCTGGGACATGACATTCATGTCGGTGTCCCATTCGAACTCAAGCACGATATCCGACTGTCCGGCCTTGGAGATCGAGCTGATATTGACCAGGTGTGGCACGATGCCCAGCTCCTGCTCGAGCGGGCGCGAGAGCAGAGTCTCGACCTCCTCCGGCGCGGTGCCCGGATACTCGGTGCGCACCGTGAGCGTCGGGTAGGAGATGTCGGGCATCAAGTTCAGCGAGAGGCGCTGATAGGAGACCCAGCCAAACACGCAAACGGCCAGCACCACCATCAGGATGGCGACCGGCCGCCGGGTCGTAATTGCGAAGCGGGAGGTGCTGTCGGGCAGCTTGGCCAGCATGCGGGCGTTCAGCCCCCGGCGGCGCCGTCGAGCCCGGCGCTGGTTTCGGGCACTGGCTCCATGTTGACGACGCGGACCCGGGCCTTGTCCTTGAGGCCGTTCTGGCCGACGATGATGATCTGGTCGCCGGGCTCGATCTCGGTCAGCGACTCGATGTGGTCGGCGTCCTCGAAACCGGCTTGCAGCTCGATGCGCACCGCGGCGGTGTCGTCGACGGCAAATACGAACTTATCGCCGCCGTCGTAGACCACCGCCTGCTTGGGGATCAGTACCGCCTGCTCGTGGGTATCGGTGATGATCTGCACGTTGACAAAGAGCCCGGGCCGCAAAAACTCGAAGCGGTCGCGCAATCCCACCGTGACCTTGAAGGTGCCGCTGCGGGGATCGACCACCGGGCTGATCCGCTTGACCCAGCCGCTGAAGCGCTTGTCGGGCAAAAACTCCGAGGTAATCATCGCCCGCTGGTCGCCGACAATATTGACCAGGTACTGGCCGGGCACGTAGACGCGGGCGATCATATCGTCGAGCTTGATCAGGTCGTAGAGCTTGCTGCTGGGGCCGACCCGGGCGCCGGCCTGCACGCTGCGCTCGGTAATCACCCCGGAAAAGGGCGCCAATACCGCCGCGTGCTCCAATTCCAGTTGCGCCCGCGCGAGGCGCAGTTTGGATTGTTCAAGCTCGAATTTGCGAGTCTCATACTCCTGGTCGCTGATGAGCTTGCGCTTAAACATCTCTTCGGTGCGCTCGTAGCCGGTCTGCTGATAATCGTGGTTGACCTGGGCCTCCCGCGCGGCGATGCGCAACTGCTCATCCTCTATGTAGAGCAACGTATCTCCCGCCCCGACCCGGTCGCCCTCCTCGACCGCCACTCGCTCGACCAAGCCGCTGATCTGGGGGTAGATCTCGACGGCAGCCTCGGTTTCGATCGTCGAGTTGAAGAGCAAATAGGAGGAAATCGAGCCCGTGTAGGCCAGCGCCACCTCGACCGGCACGGCTTCGATTTTTTTGGCCGCCGTATCGGCCGCGGCGCTATCGACTGCCGTGCTACCTGTCGCCGTGCTGTCGGTTTGGGCCGCCTCTGCGCCGTTTTCTTGCCCCCCGCCGTCTCCGCCCTCACCACACGACCACACCAGCGCCGCCGCCAGGACCCAGACCCACCCTTTCATGCGGTTCTCCCTCCAGATTTCCAGACTTGTCTATCTACCTGGAAATAATACATTAGTATGTAATTATCAGTACGAAACAATGCCCCCAGGTGATCACTGTCAAGTTAAACACCTGAGAAAGTGCTTTTGTGCACGTCCAGCTCAACGCGATCTTAGCCACCGTCGCCTTTGTCGCTTTCGCCACCCGCTTTCTGCGGCGTGCGACCCTGACGGCTGGACTGCGCGCCTGGGCCGAAAACTTCTCGCCGCTCACGGCCAAGCTCTTCAGTTGCCCGCATTGCCTGGGCCTGTGGCTGTCGCTGCCCTGCGCCTGGCTGCTCCATGCCGACGCGCTCAATCTGGCGATTATGGTGCTCCTGGGTTGGCGCGGCAGCTACTTTCTCAACCGCCTGATCGACAATCTCATCGTGCGCCAGCACGCGGACGGGGATACGCGCCAGTGCCACATCTGCCAGCAGCCCTACCAGAAGGACTTTATGCAGCGGCTCAACCGCGATTTCTGTTCGTATCGCTGCTGGTTCCACTATCTGCGAGATCAGCGCCGCGCCGAGCGCCCCTTCATCAACCCGAACGGAGAATTTATCCGCCAGGAGGTCTACCCCATGAGTTACCATAATCTCAACCCCAGCGAAGCCAGCGCATTGCTGGCGGGCGAGTCGGGCGCCGTCTACATCGACGTCCGCTCGGTGCCAGAATACGAAAACGGCCACCCCGCCGGCGCGCTCAATATACCGGTCATGCACCGCGAGGCCATGGGCATGGTACCCAACCCCGACTTCGTCCGCGTCGTCCAGTCGCATTTCACTCCCGATGCCAAGCTGCTCATCGGCTGTCAGTCGGGCGCGCGTTCGGTCCGCGCTGCCGAGGCGCTAATCGCCGCCGGCTTCACCGACATCACCAATGTCACCGGCGGCTTCGGCGGCGCCCGCAGCCAGACCGGCGAGGTCGTCGAACGCGGCTGGCTCGAGCTGGAACTGCCCGTCGAGCACGACGCCGAGGGCGACAACAGCTATCCCGCCCTGGTCGCCGGAGCCAACCTCTAACCATGGCGCGATCAATCGGCTGCGCCGTCATGGTCGTCGGCGACGAGCGCCAGGCGCAGAGTGGACAACTGCTCGTCAGATTGCTCGAGGAAGCCGGGCACAATATCACCCAGGACCGCACCATCAAACCCGACGGTCTACAGATCAAGGGCGAGTTGGCGATGCTGACCCAAAGCCAGTCGAGCCAGGCGATCTTCTTCACCGGTCGCACCGGCAACGCCCTGCGCGACCCGATCGGCGACGCGGTGCGCCAGCAGCTCGACCGGCGTCTCGACGGTTTCGGCGATTTGCTGCGCTCGCTGCTCTATCAGGAGCAGGGATCGCGCGCGATGCTGGCCCAGGGCGTGGCCGGCTCGATTAAGCGCAAGCTGGTGTTCTGCCTGCCCGGCGACCTCAACACCATCGAGATCGCCATGGGCAAGCTGGTGCTGCCCGAGCTCGAATACCTACTCAACCAGCTCACCCCGCGCGCATGAGCCACAAGCTCAACCCCTATTTCCAGGCCGGGCTCGATGTCATGGGCCAGCCCTGCCTGATCATCGGCGGCGGGCGCGAGGCGGAGGAAAAGTCGGGGCGACTGCTGGAAGCCGGAGCTAACCTCACCATAGTCAGTACGACAGTGACGCCCCAGCTCGCTGCCTGGGCAGCGAAAAAACGCCTGACCCACCACCCACGCGACTTTGCCAACTCCGACCTCGACGGCATCTTCCTGGTGCTCAATACCGTTGACGACGACCCGGCACTGACCACTCGCGTCTACGATCTGGCGCGGGCGCAAAAACTCCTCATCAACTCCTACGACAATCCCGCCTGCTCCAACTTCGGCATGGTCGCGCTGGTCCATCCGGGCCATTTGCGCCTGAGCATTTCCACGTCCAACGCCAGCCCGGCGCTGGCGAGCCGCTTGCGCAAAGATTTAGAGGGCCTGTTCGACGAGCAGTTCGTGGACTATCTGGATTTGCTAGCGCAGGCCCGGCAGCGGGTGCGCGAACGGGTCGAGGATCGCGAAACGCGCTTTGAATTATTGCGGGCGCTGGTGCGGGAGTTTCGGCTGGAGGGGCAGTTGTGCTATCCGGCGGAGTGGCGGCGACACGCGGAGGCGCTGCTCCGCTGTGAATTAGAGGCGTGCGGGACACAAGGGCGTTGTGCGGATTGTCCCTTATTCACATCCCTGCCATAAAATTGACAGACGGCGTAAACTTGGGGCTCCCGAGTGACGACGGCCTCGACGTGTGGTCACTGCAGGCATTTTTGTGCAAGCTCTGTGAAGATGAATTTTTTTGAGCTGGATGGGACGCATCGACCAACGCCCCTACTTCACATTTAAAACCTTCCACAACACCCGCTCTTCACCGCACCACCGCCACCTTGTCCTTGGCCAGCAATTCCCCGTCGCGCGAATGGATCGTGTAAACGTACACTCCGCTCCCTACCAGCGGCGCGCTCAAATCACTGGCCCCCGTCCGATTCACTCCGCGCCACAACACTTCATTGGCCCGCGCGTTCAAACGCCGCTGTAGCGAATTGTCCTCAGTAGCTTCCCAGACCAACTCGCCCGACGGCGAAAAGATCCGCACCTGCGCCTTGAGCGGCACGCCGCTAAAGCGCAAGAAGTCGTCAGCGCCCGGCCGAAAGGGATTGGGGAAAATCGCGATCTGCGACTGCGGCGCCAGCCACACCCGCTGAAAGGCGCTGTTGTCCGCCTCGCTGGCCTCGCCGACCGCACCATCTGGATCGACCTCAACCCAAAAGACCATCTCGCCATAGCGCTGCCACGGAATATCCAAATCCGCACCCGACCCCGGCGCCAGGCCCGCGCCCATCTGCGCGTCGTAAACCACCTCGCACCCCGTCGAATCCAGGGCACAATGCGACACCCGCACCCGAAAGTCATCCTCCACTGCGCCGAGCCCGATATTGCTGACGCGAATCCGCAGATCGTCGTCGCGATTACCGCGCAAATCACCGGTGAACACCGCCAGATTCGGCAGGCCCGCGCCCAGGCCGTACTGCGCCAGCGTCGCCACCGCCACCTGGGTCGTCTGGCGCACCAACTCCCAGTTGAGACTGTCGGGCACGTCGATCGTCGAATGATATTGCGAGTTGACCCGGTAGATGCCCTCCTGCACGCCGAAGGTGCGCGGATCGGTCGGCAGGTAATTCTCGATGCCCAGTATCGCGTCGTAGCCGCGTGCCCAAAACGGCGCGTGATCGCTCAGCCGTGCGCCGCCGTCCTCTAGGATGTCGATGCTCAGGCCGATCTCGTAGCGCTCGGCCACCGCGCCCATTTCCTCGACCATCCAGCGCGAGCCGGGGTTGGTCACCAATTCCAGGCGCTGTTTGAGATCGTTGAAACCGATCATGTCGAAGTTGAACACGCCTAAAATCTTGTCGTCGCGCGCCCCCGCTAGATCGGCATACGCCTGGCTGCCGAGCAGCCCCAATTCCTCGCCCGACCAGGCGATAAAGCGAATCGACCACGGGAAGCGCTGCCCGGCCAATAGCCGCGCGCTCTCCAGCACCAGCGCCACGCCGCTGGCGTTGTCATCGGCCCCCGGTGCCGGGTCGTGCACCCAATCCCACCCACCCGACGTGCGCACGCCGGTGGCATCGTAGTGAGCGCAGATGATATAGTAGCCGGCATCGGGATCAGTGCCTTGCAAGGTGCCTATTACATTGTAAGCCAGCGTATCCGCTGGCGCCTGGCCGACGCGACCGCCACGCGAAGTATAGGACACCACCCGCTGCGCGCCGATCGCGAAGGAGTGCAAAGCGACGGCCGGCTCGCCCAGCGCCGCTGCCAACTGCCCACGGATATATTCAGTGGACTCCAGCAGTTCGGGATTGACCGCAAAGCGGCTGCGCACATTGCCCGCAACGCTGCCCAGAGCCGGATCCTTCAGCGCCAGCGCCTCGACATCGGCCTGCAGCCGGGCCGCGTCGGCCTCGGCAATCAATGCAGCGACGGCTGGCGAGGCTACCTGGGCGGCTTTTGGCGCGCGCATGGACTTTCTTAACCATCCGTTTATACTATACTTATCGGGAAGAGGCCAGAAGAAATGGGTGATGTCATATAGCGCGCCGATCTCGCCCTCCGGCACCCGTAATAAAGCCCACTCTCCGCCGCCATCATAGACCAGTTCCGCCTCTTCGGGCACAGGCCAATGGATGTGGTCGGCGATGTAGTAACGATCCCCGGCCTCGGGGTCATCGACGCACAGCACCCGGAAGTTGCCCAGGGCTCGCAGGTCCCCCTCGACAAAGGCGATACCCCGCGCCACATAGCGCACCGACCCGACCTGCGCCTCAATCGCCTGCAGCTCCTGTGGCGTGGTCCAGGCCAATCCGACCAGGGCCTGATTGGCAAAGGCGCTACCGATGAAAAAAAGAGAGGCGATAAACGCCCCTCTGCCTATTCGCATCACTTGTCTTAACTATCCGTGTGTATAAGAAGCTATACTGCGTTGGACTCTTCGCTGGGCGGGGACACCTGCGGCATCGCGGCACCGGTCGCCGCAGCGCTGTCGCCGCCACCCGCCTCGGGCTCGCGCGCCTGATGCAGAGCTTCTTTGAGCAAGCGACCCGGCTTGAAATGCGTCTTGCGCCGAGCGGGCACGTAGATGATCTCGCCGGTGCGTGGATTGCGGGCGGCAGGCTTGGGCCGGGTGTCTTTGACTTGAAAAACCCCGAAGCCGCGGATCTCGATGCGATTGCCTTCGATGAGACTATCGCGCATGGTGGTAAAGAGACTGTCAACCAACTGGGCGGCGAGATTTTTTTTGCAGCCGGCGTGGTCACTGACGAGGAGGGCCAGTTCTTTTTTGGTGATCGTAGACAAATGCTGTTCCTCCGTGGGCGAGGTGGAACAAAGGAGCTTAGGGAACTACCTCGTTTTGCCTTACTTATTGGGAATTATGATGTTAGGGAAAGTACTTCGCGCTTGCGACCCTGTCAACAATAATTTGGACAATCCCAATGCCCCCCATATGCGCCAGAAAATCGCCCCTCGCGCACCTTTATTTCCTTAGTATATAAAGGTCGTTAATCGTCCTTTTATCGCCGAGCAATCCCTTGTCACAACTCATCGCCTTTCTGCTCCTGCCCCGGCCGCTCAACGGCCTGATTACCGCGCTATCAGTCGGCGTCGGTCTGTGGACGGCCAATGCGCCGCCGACCTGGGGACCCGGTTTGATCGCCGCGCTTTCCGCCGCGCTGATCAACGGAGCCGGAAATGCCTTTAACGACCTGATTGACATAGATATAGATCGAATTAACCGACCTGACCGCCCCCTGCCTTCGGGCCGCATCAGCCCCTGTGTCGCCGGCGTTCAAACCCTCGCGCTGACCCTCGCCGGTTGCCTGCTCGGCTTCTGGCTCAGCCCCTGGCACGGCTCGATTGCGCTGGGGGTCGCGCTATTGCTCGCGCTCTATAGCATCTTCTTAAAAAACAGTCTCCTATGGGGTAATATTCTCGTCGCCTTTGTCGGCGCACTGGCCTTCCCATACGGCGCACTGGCCGCAGGCGACCTCGGCCGCTCGTGGATTCCGGCACTCTTTGCCCTGCTCTTCCATATCGGCCGCGAAATCGTCAAGGATATCGAAGATGTCGCCGGCGATCGCCTGCGCGGCGACCACACCCTGCCGCTGCGCTGGGGGCGCAACCGCGCCGGCTGGATAGCCGCCGCAGTTTACCTGCTCTTGCTCGCGATTGCGTGGATTCCATTTTTCGCGGGCCTCTACGGCGCGGCTTATGCGCTCGCCCTCGCCCCGGTCAACGGGCTGGTCATCTACGTGCTCGTCCAGCTCTACAGCCGGCATGCGCACCCGGACAATGCGGCAAAGATTGCGGCGGGGCGCAACGACCACCGCCTTGGCCGCCTGCTCAAAATCGGCATGTTCTTAGGGCTGCTGGCGGTAGTACTGGGCGAGCTCGGTTTTGATTAGATCGAGGCTTATCCTGATATTATATCCTTCGCCAAGGAGCACCAGATGAAAATAACCGATATAAAGACCTTTCCCATCTTCCACGGATCGCGCAACTACCTCTTCGTCAAGGTCGAAACCGACGCTGGCCTCTACGGTCTGGGAGAATTCGGCATCACCTGGAAAGAGCAGGCCGGCATCGGCGCCATCGAGCACATGAAGCGCCACATCATTGGCCTCGATCCGCTCAACACCGAATACATCTGGCAATTGCTATTTCGCGCCGACTTCTTTCCCGGCGGTCGCATCAACGCCGCGGCGATGTCGGCCATCGATATCGCGCTGTGGGACATCAAGGGCAAAGCCCTCGACCAGCCGGTCTACATGCTCCTGGGCGGCAAGATGCGCGAGCGCATCTTCTGCTACACGGGCATCGGCGGCAAGACGCCCGCCGACTCCGCCCACGCCGGCCAGCAGCGGGTCGCCGAGGGCTGGAAGTACCTGCGCATGTCGGTCGATGACCGCAACGGTGTCCTCGAGCCGCGCACCGCCGTGCGCGATTCGATCGCCCACTTCGCCGCGGTGCGCGAGGCCGTCGGCCCCGAGATCGAGATCTGCATCGACTGCCACACCCGCCTCGACCCGCCCGACGCCATCCGCCTCGGCCGCGAGCTCGAGCAATACGACCCCTTCTTTATCGAGGATCCGCTGCGCTGCGAAAACCCGCAAAGCTACCGCCACCTGCGCAACCACGTCTCCTGCCCACTCGCCGTCGGCGAGCATTACGCCACCAAGTGGGAGTTCCGCCAGATGATCGAGGAAGAGCTCCTCGACTACGCGCGCATCGACCTCTGCATCGTCGGTGGGCTAACCGAGGCGCGCAAGGTCGCCAACTGGTGCGAAACTCACTATATAAAGATCGTCCCCCACAATCCGCTCGGCCCGGTATCAGCCGCCGCCTGCGCCCATCTCGACATCGCCACCGACAACTTCGCAGTACAGGAGGGCGGGCTGGTCGGCCGCCCGGTGATGGAAGACCTGTTCCCGGTGCAATTGCCCTACGAAGCCGGCTGCCTGCTATTGCCGGACGCGCCCGGTCTGGGGATCGAATTCAACGAGGAAGCCGCCGCCAGCTACGAATTTAAATGGCTCAGCGGCCCGCAACTGCGCCGCGAAGACGGCTCGTTCACCAACTGGTAAATTCATGTCCGGCAAAAAAAACCTGATCCAACCGCGCACCCTCAAGGGCTTCCGCGATTTCCCGCCCGCCCTCGCCATGCCGCGCGAGCAAATGATCGACACCGCCCGACAGGTGTTCCGCTCCTACGGCTTCGCTCCCATCGATACACCGGCATTGGAATACGCCGAGATCCTCACCGGCAAGGGCGGCGACGAATCCGATAAGCAGATGTACCGCTTCCACGACCACGGCCAGCGCGACGTGGCGCTGCGCTTCGATCTGACCGTGCCCTTCGCCCGCTTCGCCGCCCAGCACATCGGCCAGCTCGGCACGCCCTTTAAGCGCTACCACATCGGCCCGGTCTGGCGCGGCGAGAACACTCAGCACGGCCGCTACCGCGAGTTTTACCAGTGCGACTGCGATACCATCGGCACCGATTCCAACGCCGCCGATATCGAAACCGCGCTGGTCATCCACGATATCCTGGCGGCCCTGGGCTTCGAACGCTTTGCCATTCACGTCAACAACCGCCTAGTGCTCAACGGCCTGCTCGAATCGCTGGGGCTGCAGGCGGGCACCGCCGCCATCCTGCGCGCACTCGACAAGCTCGCCAAAATCGGCGCCGAAAAAGTCGCTGCCGAAATGCAGGCAGCCGCGTCGGTCACTCCAGACCAGGCACGACAGATTCTCGACACCGTCCAGGTCAAAGGCACCAATGGCGCCATTCTCGACCAACTTGAGGCCCAACTCGGCGGCCACGAGCGCGCCGCGCAAGGCGTGGCCAACCTGCGCCAGCTACTGGCCGCCTTTGCCGCCGCCGGCATTCCCGAAAATCGCCTGGCCATCGACGTATCGATCGCCCGCGGCCTCGACTACTACACCGGCACCGTCTACGAAACCCTGCTCGACGACCTGCCCGGTATCGGCTCTATCTGCAGCGGCGGCCGCTACGACAACCTCGCCGGCCTCTACACCAAGCAACACCTGCCCGGCGTCGGCGCCTCGCTCGGTCTCGACCGATTGATGGCCGCGATGGAAGAATTGCATCTACTGGCAGCATCGACCACCCCCGCCGATGTGCTTATCGTCCAATTCGCGGAGGAAGCGCTCGGCCAATACATCGCCCTCTCGCGGCGCCTGCGCAACGCCGGATTCGGTGCCGAACTCTATCCCGAAGCCAGGGGTATGGGAAAACAGCTCAAGTACGCCGACCGCAAGGGCTATACCCTCGCCATCATCGGCGGCCCGGACGAATTGGCGCAAGGCGTGTGGCAGGTCAAGGATCTCAGAGAGGGTTCCAGCGAGGAGATCCCAGATGGAGATCTGCTGGAGTATTTNCGAAAAAAGGCTTAGGAAATAACGCGCCTTGCGCAACCGTCGCCGCCCGTCTGCTCTTCCGCTCCGCATCCCGCGTAGATGAACCTGTNGGGGACCGGGTGCAACNCACCGTAAACAGTACCTCAACTGACCGGCAACGCCATNTANAACGCCCCGGTATATTACCAAAGGACAATTCCAATTANCGGGCATACAGAGAGCGATCTGATGTCAATTGCCGTTCCAGNCGGCATGGCTTATGATATGTCGAGCGCACCTNCTCAACGCGCTGATTAAGCGCCAGTCTCCGCCTCAAACGCCAATTTGNCTAAGGACCCCNCCCATGAAGATCGGACTCTGCGCCTGGAGCTTNACCGGNGCCCACAAAGAAGCCAATCGCGACATCGACCCCCACACCCCCGAAGGCCTCACGCATTTAGCCCAGGACAACCAACTCGCCAGCGTCGAATTCGCCTCCGGCTCGCTCGCCGATCTATCCGACGAAGACCTCGCCGCCTTTAAAGAAAGCCTCGCCGGCCTCGACCTCTTCTTGGATACCGGCGGTCACAACTACGCCGAAGACATCTCGCCTTTGCGCGACGCGATTGAAGTCGCCCACCGCGCCGGCGCCAAAGCCGTGCGCACCACCGTCAGCAATATGGTCGAGGGCAATCGCATCGAACGCGGCGCCGACGGCATGCGCNCCTATATAGACGCCCTGGTCGAGCCCTTCCAACACGTCATGCCGCNGGCCGAGGACTACGGCATCCCCGTCGGCATCGAAAACCACCAGGACCTCTGCTCGTGGGAATTGCTCGACTTGAGCGAAAGAGTCGGCAGCCCGCAATTGGGCGTGACCATGGACGTCGGCAACGCCTTCGCCGTCGGCGAACACCCCCTCGACTTCGCCGAGCGCATCCTGCCCATCCTCAAACACGTCCACATAAAAGACTACACCGTCCACCCCACNCCCTCGGGCTACCGCCTCAAGCGCTGCCCCATCGGCCACGGCGTCGTCGACTGGCCGGCGATCATCGCGCTCTTCGACGCGGGAGCGCCCCAGGTCCAGGGCTGTATCGAGCTCGGCGCCAGCGTCGCGCGCCACATCCGCCTGCTCGAAGAAGAGTGGTGGNCAACCTTCGCCGAGCGCCCGCTCGCCAGCACCATCAAGGCCATCCGCACCCTGCACCAGGCGGCCAAAGATCCCGATGACTGGCAGACCCCACACGAACGCGAAGAAAGNGCCGACGCCCGCGTCGCCTACGAGCTCGCCCAGTTCGAAAAATCGGTCGCCTACGTCAAGAGCAGCCTGTGAGCCGCACCTTTCTCATCCTCGGCGGCCTGCTGGGGACCCTGGCGGTGGCCGCNGGCGCCTTCGGTAGCCACATACTCAAAAGAAGCCTCTCCGCTGAAGTATTCGCGATCTTNGAGGTCGCCGCCCGCTATCACATGTACCATTCGCTAGCGTTGTTGGGCACCGCCTGGGCAGCCGACAGATGGCCCGGCCGCGCGACCACCGCCGCCGGCTACTGCTTCCTCGCGGGCACCATCGTGTTCTCGGGTAGCCTCTACCTGCTCTGCCTCACCGATGCGCGCTGGCTCGGCGCCGTCACCCCGGTGGGCGGCCTGGCGCTGATCGGCGGCTGGCTCTGCCTGATCGCAGTGGCCTGGCGGAGTCGCGAAAATGGCCCCGGCGCCTGAGGAGCCCCGCGCGCTGCGCCAGGGTCTGCTCGCCGCGCTATTGGGCACCGGCCTATTTTTCCTGTTGCTCGAAGTGCTGCTGCGCCTGGTCGGCTANGCACCCGAAGACACGCCCTACGGCTACGACCCCGACCTGCTGGGCGACTTTCTCGCCAACAAACGCCACACGGCTCTCCACCCGCCCCCNGCCGACCACACCCCCTACCGCTTCGACACCAACGCCCAGGGCCTGCGCGCCGACCGAGACTACGCCGTGCCCAAACCCGCGGGCGTGCGCCGCGTGCTGCTGCTCGGCGACTCGTTCACCTTCGGTCCCTTCGTCGACAACGACCGGCTGGTGGGCGAAAAATTGCACGAGCTACTCAACCAACAGGCGGCTGCCGACTCGTTCGAAGTCGTCAGCGCCGCGATGTCGGGCTGGACCCTGCTCGACCAGACCGAATACCTGCGCGAAAAGGGACTGCAGCTGGAGCCCGATCTCGTCGTCGCCGTGGCCTATATCAACGACATTCGCGAATTCCACCCCTTCTTCCGCACCACGCTCAGCCGCCAGACCTACGTGCGGCAGGGGCAGTCCCGGCTGTTCAGGGCCCAGCTCTTCCTGCGCCGCCATTCGGCAACCTACTATCTGCTGCGCGATCTCAAGGATACTTTCGACATCGCCGGCGCGGTCGCGGCACTGCCCGATACCGCCGCCCACGACTACCGCCCCCTCTGGCCCCACTACCTGGCCGAGGTCGATACCCTGGCCGCCGTGCTACACGCGCGGGGCATTCCCCTGCTCTTCGCCCTGATCCCCGAGAGTGCCCATCCCACCGCGCCCGACTGGCGCGCCCTCAACACCGCCGCACCCGACTCGCTGGCCGCCCGTCTCGCTGGCGCCGACCGCGCCGAAGGCAACCGCTTACTCACCACCAACGCCGTGCTGCCGCTGCTGCGGCGCGAGTTGACCGTGCGCGGTATCCCCTATGTCGACCTGCTCGACCAATTGGCCAGGCTGCAAATTTTCACCGCCGATCTCTTCCTCTGGCCACGCGACCACCACTTCAGTCCCGCCGGTCACCGCTTTCTGGCCACATCGCTCAGCGCCTACCTGCGCCGCCATCCGCTGGCGGCCCCCTGAACAAGGCCCAGAAGCACAGTGCGCCCGCCAGCAATACGCATCCGGGCACCAGGAAAATCGTCTGCCAGTCGCGCCCGCCCCCGGCCAGCGCGTTGCCGTCGTAGACCCAACCCGCCAATCCGTGCCCGAGCAGAGGCCCCAACCCGCGGATACACAGCACCAGCAATCCCTGGGCACTGGCGCGCAGATCGGCAGGGCTCAGCCGCTCGACGACCATGGTCCCGGCCACGAGGAAGCAGGCGATGTAGTAGCCGTTGAGCGCCTGTGATGCCACCAGCAGCCACACCGGCTCGCCCCAGGCCAAAACCAACGAACGCACAGCTGCCGCGACGATCCCCGAGCACACCGTCCAGCGCAGGCCCATCTTGGCGATGAGCCACCCCAGCGCCGGAATCAGCGGCAGCTCCGCCAGCTGCCCCAGACTCAAGATCCAACTGGCACTGCTAGCGGCAAATCCAGGACCATGAACCGGATCGACGAAAAAGATAAACGAGAAGTTGTAGGAGAAAGGGCTCATCGCCGAAACCGCGAAGGCCACGCCCATCAGCACCGCGAAGTCCCGCTGCCGCAGGAGCCCGAATGCCTCGACAAATGCCAGCGCCTTGCCCTTTTCGCGCTCGGGCGGCGTATGCGGCAAACTGAAGCAGTACAATCCCATCAGCACCGCCAGCCCACCGGCGATCAACAGGCCGTCGCCGAGATGGCTCTGGCCCGGCGCCGCGCGCTCCCACAACCGCAGGTACCCGCTCAAGAGCCAGCTGATGCCCACCCAGCCGATACTGCCCCAGACCCGGATCCGACCGTAGCGGCCCATATCGCCGATATGGCGAAAAGCGATGGCATTGGTCAATCCCATCGTCGGCGCATGCAGCAGAGAAAAGGCGAGAAAGATCCCCCACAGCGGCGCGAACTCCGTCTGAAGCCAGGCCAGCCACAGCAAGGGCGCACAGGCCAGGTAGCTCCAGCCAGCAAAGATCTGCGCCGGCCAGAAGCGATCGGCCAGCCAGCCAGCCAAAAGCGGCGAGCACAGCGCCGCCAGCGATGCCGTCGCCAGCACATAGCTGATCTGCAGCCCGCTAAAGCCCAGCTCGGCCAGATGTCCCGACAGCAGCACGACCTGTGCGCCCCACACCGCATTCTGCAGCAAGAACATCGCCCCGAGCCGTTTGTGCGGCGATTTTTCCATCTCTGTGCTTTCCATTATATTCGCCGCATTTTCAATCCGTCATACGGAGAGGTCGAGCCATGCCTGCCCGCCCCAATATTCTCTTTATCATCTCCGACCAGATGGTCGCCGCCCTCACCGGCGCCTATGGACATCCGGTCGTCCAGACCCCACACCTGAGCCGCCTGGCCGCAGAGGGCGTCCGCTTCGACTCAGCCTACACCCCCTTCCCGCTCTGCTCGCCCGGCCGCGCCTGCTTAATGACCGGTCGCCACGCCTCGGCCATCGGCGCCTACGACAACGCCACCCTGCTCCCGGCCGACCAACCCACATTCGCCCACTACCTGAGCAACGCCGGCTACGACACCGTGCTCTCGGGCAAAATGCACTTCGTCGGCCCCGACCAGCTACACGGTTTCCAGCGTCGGCTGACCACCGACATCTACCCGGCCAGCTTCGACTGGGTCAAGGACGAGTGGATTCGCATCAAAGAAACCCGGGGCGAGGACTACGAAGCGATCATGGGCGACCGCCAGGGCTACCACGCCCCGGGCTACACCGGCCAGGCAAGTCAAAGTCGATCACTGGCACAACGCGCTCAGCTACGACGAAGAGACGCACTTCCGCGCCGTCGAATATCTGCGCGCGCAAAAAGGGTCCGACGCGCCCTTTTTTCTTTGCGCCTCTTACCACCACCCGCACGAGCCCTTCCACCCACCGCAAGAATACTGGGATCTCTACGCGGACGCCGATATCGCCATTCCCGATTTTCCCGGCGATCTCGACGACAGCTACTCGGCGATGGACCGCTGGCTCAACGCCTATCACGGCACCCGCAAAACCGAGCTGCGCAACCCCGACAGCCTGCGCCGTTTGCGCCGCGCCTACTACGGTCTGGTCACCTATATGGACGACAAGGTCGGCGGCCTACTCGCCGCGCTGGAGGAAACCGGCCAACTCGACAACACGGTGGTGGTTTTTACCTCCGATCACGGCGATATGCTGTGCGAAAAGGAGATGGTACAGAAACGCTGCTTTTACGAGTGGTCCTGCCGCGTGCCGCTCATTATCCGCTTTCCCGACCAGTGGCAGGCCGGCACCGCCTGTAAACACCCGGTCTCGCTGCTCGACCTGCTGCCGACCTTCTGTCAGCTCGCCGGGACAGAAGCCGCACTACCCCACGACGGCGCCAGCCTCCTGCCCCTGCTCGACGATCACCCCCGCGATCGCTACATCTTCGCCCACGCCCATGAGGCCGTGGGCGCGCCCTGCATCATGGTGCGCCAGGGCCGCTACAAATACAACTACATCCACGGCTACGACCCACAGCTTTTCGATCTCGAAGCAGACCCTGGCGAGTGGAACAATCTGGCGGGTTGTACGGACCACGCCGCCACCGCAGCACAAATGCGCGGCCTGGTCCTCGACCACTTTGCCCCCGAAGCCATCGCCGCCGACAATCTCGACAGTCTCTACCGCCGCGAATTCATCAGAGAATCGATGCGAAAAAACGGGGTCCAGTGGGACCACGCGACGGCCTTCGACCCTACCCGGGGCGCACTCGACCAGTATGGCCGCTGAGCGCAGCGCTCAGGCTCGGTGGCCGATCCCAGATACGCCCCGGCCACCGAGGCGCAGCCCGATCGCCATTCGGCCAGCGACCGGCGATCGAGCTGCAGTGGCGCCGGAGGTCACCCGACTATTCCCCTAAGCCCCCAACTCTGCCAACTGACCCGTCTCCGCCAACGCCACCACCGGATTCTCCAGCACCCCGATGCCGCCGGAAAACTCCAGCCGCATCACGTCGCCGACCTGGATGCCGTCGGCAAAATCGGCCTCGGAGAAAACGATGGGGGTGCCCCAGTAGAAGGCCAGCAACATCCGCGGCTCAAGCGGTATCCGATTGAACAGATGCCGCTCCAGGTGCAGGAGCTTGTCGGGCATGTTGAGATTGTCCTGCCCGGTCGGCCCCTCTTTGAAGGCGACCCGCTGTCCGTCGCGCAGAATGTCGCACGATACCGTCACATCGGCGTCGTCGTATTCGTCCGCCGTCACCAGCACAGGACCCAGCGAGGCACAACCACCGGCCCAATTTTTAGCCTGGGGCAGATTGAGCGGGTTGGCCGCCTCAATGCCGTTGTCGGTCGCGTCATTACCGCCCGTATAGCCCAGCCGCTCAAGCTGACCCCGCTTGTTGAGGCCGTAGACCGACACCAGTTCGGTCTCGGGCACCAGCCGCACCGTATCCGCCGGCCGGGTAAGCGGCTGCCCGTGACCCACCACCGCGTCGGGATCGCCCTTGGAAAAGAGCTCGGGCCGCCCGCCCGCAGAGACCTCCCGGTACTTCTGGTCATAGACATTGACTGCCGCACCGGTCTCCTGCTGGGCTTCGATTTCCCTCAGCTTGGCACTTACTTCGTGGGTCACCCCCGCCAGCCACACGCTCAGCGCGTGCGGATCGCCTGGAGGCCCGCTGACCGGCTTGGTCAGATAGGGTCTTTCGCTGCCGCGATTGGCCTGCAGGTCGGTAAGGCTCAGCGTGCGCGACGCCGCGCCCTGCAGGCTCTCCACCGCCGCGACCAGGCCCCGCTCGTCTCCGCCCAGGTCGTAGTAAATCTCGTAAATGGTGCGCGGCGCACCGGCCCCGCCGGTCAAATCCAGCACCTGCTCGCCATCAACCAAACCGACGTGCATCCCATCGCCCGGCTCTACAAACTGCAGTAGTTTCATTTATATCACTCCATGCGCTAGTATTTAGGAAACGAAAAGCGGCGCCGCCGACGCCGGCGCAATACCCGCACCCTCGGCCCGTGCGATCAAATCGAAGATCGCCGCTGCGCCGACCGCGCCGTAATCGAGCGTATATTCATTGACATAGAGGTCGATATGCGCCTGCATGACCGCCTCGTCCATCTCCTGCGCGTGGGCGCGGATATAGCCGCGCACTGCCTCGGGGTGGGCGTGGGCGTATTCGACGCTCTGCGCCAGGGCGCGGTCGATCCGCCCGATCAGCTCCGCCCCCAGGCTGCGCCGCGCCAGGATCCCGCCCAGCGGAATCGGATGCCCGGTGCTCTGCTCCCACCACTCGCCGAGGTCGATGACCTTCTCCAACCCGTAGGCGGGATAGGTGAAGCGGCTCTCGTGGATGATGACCCCCGCATCGACCTCGCCCCTGGCGGTGGCGCCGATAATTTTGTCGAAGGGCATGACGTCCAACCGCGAGATCTCCGCATCGAACAGCCGCAGCAAAAGCGCCGCCGTCGTCAACTGTCCGGGAATCGCGATCTTCTTGTGCCGCAACTGCCCGGGCGCGACCCCGCCCTTGGCCACCACCAGCGGCCCGCACCCGCGCCCCAGCGCACCGCCCGAATGCAGCAGGCAGTACTGGTCCCGGAGATGCGCCAGCGCATGGAAGGAAATCTTGGTCAGATCCAACGCACCGCCCATGGCCATCGCGTTGAGCGTCTCGATATCCTCCAAGACCTCTTCGCACGCCGGTGCTCCCGCAATCTTGCCGTGCACCAGCGCGTAAAAAATAAAGGTATCGTTCGGACACGGCGAATATCCCAGCGTCACGCTCATATTTCGCTCTCCAATAAACGCGCCGCCGCTTCCTGCGCCCGCGCGACCGCTCCCACCAAATCCCATTGCTCCCGGTCTCGCTTTTCCACCCTGTTGCTCATCGCCCTGAGCTCCAAAAAGGGCACGCCGTACAACGCGCACACATGCGCCGCCGCCGCCCCCTCCATATTCTCGCACACCGCGCCAAAACGCGCGCCCCGTTCAAGCCCCAATTCATCGGTGCCCGAGCACTCCTGCACGGTCGCGAAGGGACCGACTTTAACCTCGGGCAAAACCTCCTGTGCCCGATCCAGACATTCTCCAGCCAGGACGAACTTATTATACCCATCCTCCCCGTACACTGGAATCCCGATCAAGTCCGCTCCCTGCCATCCCTCATCCGTCCGCACGCCCAGATCCCCGTACCACTCCTCACTCGCCAACGCCAACGCCCCAATCTCCAACCCGCCCTGTGGATAAGCCCCACCCACCCCAACCTGCAACACCCAATCCGGCCTGCGCGCCTGCAACGCGCAAGTCAACGCATGCGCCGCATTCACCGCGCCGATCCCCGTCGCGACGAGCAGTACTGACCTCCCGCCCATGCTCCCACTCACCCACTCCTTCCCCGCCACGGCACTCGTCACCCTCTGCTCCACCTGCTCCCGCAGCACCCCCTGCTCAAAAGCCGTCGCACTCAATACGAGCACATTCCCCATACGCAACTCCTTCCCAAGCCCAAACCTGTGACTTCACACCCGGACCGCACCCCACTCCGTACACAAGACAGCCGGAGATTGAATCTCCGGCCAGTCTCCTCACCCCCTCTCGGCCCGCTAACCGCGCACCTTCCGATCCGTCCGCTCCCCCCGCTGCTCCACATCCTTCATAATCTTCTCCACATCAATCCCAATCTTCTCTGGATCCATCACCTTGGTAATCTCGCGCCCGTCCGCCTGCGACCGCACCGCCAGGCTCATGATATAGGGAGCCGAGCGCGGCTTCTTGTTGGGTTGGGTCAAGAGCGCCACTACAGGCCTGCGCGAATCGGTGGGATTGGGCTCGAAGACAACGGCCTGCTCGCCGGTGTTGATCTCGACCAGGCTGCCCACCGGGTACAACCCCAGCGTCTTGACGAACAAATCGACCACGTCCTCGTCGAATTCAGCACCCTTGTTCTTGTGGATGCGCAATAGCGCCTGGTACATCGGCATCGCCGGTTTGTAGACCCGCTTGGCCGTCAGCGCATCGTAGACATCGGCCACCGCGGTCAGCCGTGCGAAGTAGTGGATCGCGTCGCCGGACAGGCCCTGCGGGTAGCCACTGCCNTCGAGCATTTCGTGGTGCTGCTCGGCAATGGCGATCTGCTCTTCGCTGAAAGANCCGTCTTCGCGCATGATATCNCCGCTATAGGTGGCGTGCTTGCGCATCTCCTGCAATTCGTGCGACTCGAAGCGGCCCGGCTTGTTGAGAATCTCCAGCGGCACGCGCGTCTTGCCCACGTCGTGCAACANAGCAGCGGTGGTGATCATCGGCAGCATCGCNGGTTCGGTGCCGTTGTGCATCGCCATCGCCGTGACCAGCGTACAGACGTTCATGCAGTGCATCGCAGTGTAGGGGTCGTGCTTCTTAATGCGCGTGAGGCTAACCATCGCGTCCACATTGCGCAGAATGCTATCGGAAATGATGCCGCCGGCTTCCTGCACCCGCTCGACATCCATTTCCTTGCCCTCGGCCACGTCGGACAGCGCGGTCTTGAGCGTATCTGTCGTCTCGTCGCGGACTTCCTTGGCCTTTTCGATCTCCTCGTCGTAGTGGACCANCCGGCCTTCGGGCGGCGGCTTGCGATTCGGGTCGGTGANNGGCTTGGTATTCTCGGGCAAATCGTCGCCCTTTTCGGTGTCGATGGTGACCATCGACAAACCGGTCGAAACCAGGCTGGCAATCATATTGTCGCTGGCGATGAGCAGGCCGCCGTCGCTCTCTATTTTTTCGTGCATCCGCCCGGTTAGTCGGGCGCGTTTGCCCGTGCTGCCGGTGCCAGTGGAGTTGACCGCCGAGAGATATTTGAACTCTTCGCCGTCTTTTTCGTCGGTCACCGCCTCGGCGTCGATGAACATGCCGACCCGAAGGTCTTTGATGGAAATGAGTTTTTTCATCTGCGTATCTAGTGTAGACCGGCCTTTAAACCTACAATTAGNAATTAATCGAGAGGGCCTGTCAAGTANTTTGGTAAAAAAGACCGTAAAATCAACGACTTGTATGACATGCACGCTTGACATCGACCCAGTCCGACCGTACAATCCCGCGCATAATTGAGGGAATGTCCATGTGTCTGTGCATCCTGATACACCGGTGGTCGGAGGACCATCCCCTAATCATGGCCGCCAATCGCGAAGAGCACTACGACCGCCCATCCCATCCCCCCGACCTGGCTCACTGCGGGCGCTTTCGCCGGCAGTGANCAGCGCCAGGGCGGAACCTGGCAGGGGGTTAATAGCCAGGGTCTGCTCGTGGCCNTGACCAATCGCCGTGATCGCACTTCCGAGCCGCACCGCCGCTCGCGCGGGCTGTTGTGCCTCGATGCGCTGCAGGCCGCCACAGCCCGCGCGGCCNGCGACTTCCTGCTCCACCACCTGCCGCACCAGGCCTACAATCCCTGCAACCTGCTCTGCGCCGACGCGCAAGAGGCCTTCGCCGTCCGTTACGACGGGTCCCAAGCCAGCGTCCAATCCCTGAGCCCTGGAATCCACCTGCTGGCCGATAGCGATATCGACGACCCGCTACACCCCCGCCTCCAGCGCGCCCACACCCTGCTTCGGGATCTGCCCGCAGACTGGCCGGCGCTGCGGGCATTGCTGGCCGCAGTCATGGCCGATCACGACGAAANTCTCATTGCGCCCGCTCACATCTGTATCCACGGCGAGATCGCCGGCACGGTCTCCTCCTCGCTCATCGCCCTCCGCGACGGGAGCCTGACCGGCGCCGAGTTCCATTTCGCCGACGGCCCGCCCTGTTCCGCACCCTACCGCGATCTCTCCACCGAACTCGACAACCGCAGCTAATACCATGCGCCTCCGCGACCTGCACATCCACGCCATCGCCGTCCCCCGCATCTACAATACCCGGGTCGCACCCGCCGGCGGCCCACCCGAGGGCAAAGACATCTCGCAGTATTATATCTTGGAATTCGAAACCGAGGCCGGCCTGACCGGCCTTGGCGAAGTCTCCGATCTCGAAGACGCCTGGGGCGCACCCGCGCCCGCGGTGCTGCGCCAAACGCTCCTGGCCCCTTTGGTCGATATTGATCTCCGCCAGCGCCGCCCCGCCTGGGATCGCGTCAACGACGCCCTGCCCACCGACTACCACCCCGAATTCCGCCGCCTGGTCACCGCCGCCGTCGATGTCGGACTGCTCGACCTCAACGCCAAGCACCACCACGCCCCAGCGCACGCGCTGCTCGGCGGCTGCTGCCGCGACGCGCTGCCGGTCTCCTGGGTCGCCTATATCCGCAGCGTCGCCGAGTTGGAAGAAGAAATTGCGGAGAAGGTCGGCGCGGGCTTTAGCGCCTTCAAGCTCAAAGTCGGCGCCGATTTCGACCTCGACTGCGAGCGCATCCGCGTCTGCCGCCGCCTCGCCGGCCCCGACGCCTATATCAAGGCCGACGCCTCGGGCGCGTGGGAAGAAGAAGAGGCTATCGACCGCATCCGCACGCTCTCGGGCCTCGGCGTCGATGCGGTCGAAACCCCACTGCGGCAAATCGCGCGCAGCGTCGCCAAGGACCGCCCTGAGGAGATCAACGCCGACCCGGAAGCGGCGGCGCAGGCGCTGGCCCGGGNGCGCGAAGCCGTGCCAGCCGACATCATCGAACACGTCGCCGATTTCGACGAGGGCTTCGCCCTGGCGCTCTTGCGCCATGCAGCNGTTGATGTCTTCAATATCGTGCCGGTCCAGGCCGGCAGCNTGCATCGNGCCCAACGCCTGGTCCACATCGCCGAGGCGGGGGGCATGCCCGTGCTGCTGGGCAGCACCGTCGAGCTCGGTATCGGCACCGCCGCCGCGCTGCACCTGGGNATCGCGGCGCAAGCTGTCACCGTCGCCTCCGACCTGGTTGGCCCCGGACTCCTGGCCGACGACGTGGTCGCCCCNCGCCTGGGCTATGAGCGGGGACAGCTTGGCGTGGGCACGGGCATCGGTTTGGGCGTCGATCTCGTGCCCACACAACTCGNGCGCTATGGAGTAGAGNCATGAGCCTCGGNATCGGCACCGCCCAGCGCCGCGCTGGCGCCACCGTCTTCGCTGCCGTGGCGCACGTGCGCCCAGCCGGAGCCAAATGATGCCGCAAAAGCGCCTGATATGGTTTTGCCACGGCATGGAACGAGCCGCCGACCAGCCCGACCTCCTGCCGCGGCTGCGCGACGAAATCGGTTTGACCACCATCATGCCCGAAAGCCCCATCTGCCACACCTCGGGTTTCCGCGCCTCTGATGAGCTGACCCGGCGCGATCCCTTCGCGGACTGGCGCACCCGCGGCGATGCCTATCCCAAAATCGCCGAGGGCATCTACCCGCCCGTCGCCGGCATTGTCGGCGGTTTCGACGACGCGCCTTTGCTGCGCCTGCTCGAATCGGCGCAAAAAGCGGGGATCGAGGTCTGGGGCCATATCGGCNTGTGGAGCTACGGCGGCGATGTCTATCCCGAATACGCGATGCGCGATATCGAAGACCAACCTCTCGACATGCGCTACAGACAATGGGGCATCGGTCTGTGCCCCAGCCGCAAGGAGATCAACGATTGGACCAGTGATTGCCTCGTATACGCCGCAAAGCGCTATGACCTCGACGGCTATTGCGTCGATCACGCCCGCTACCCGGCCCCGGCCAACCTGCACGCGCTGTTCGCCTGCGGTTGCGCGCACTGCCAGCGCGCAGCCACCGCGCTGGGCTATGACTTTTCCCGTCTGCGNGAGGGCGTNCTGCGCTTTCGCGCAAGCCTGGCCCGCCTCGACCGCCACCAGNTCACGNGCCTNCTCGCAAATGCTCCCAACCTCTGGGACTTCGCGCTCTGCGATGGCGGGCCGGAGTTTTTGCAGTGGCTGCAAATGCGCGCAGCGCTGCTGGCAGCACGCATGGCCGAATTCCGCCGCGCGATCAACGACGCCACCGGCGCCAAACCCTTCGGCAGCGATGTCTTTCCACCCGCGGTCGCGCTGCTGGGCGGGCATGACTACGCCACTTGGCGCAAAGGCGCGGACTATCTGACCGGNGGCTCTTCGTTCGGAGGCGTAGTCGGCTGGGCGACCATGGTGACCAATCTGGCCGGCGAGTGGGCGCCGGCGCTGTGCCGGCTCGTACCCGGCCTGGCGGAAAGCGAGGCNCTGGAACTGGTCTGGCGGCTCTTCGGTTACGACGACCTCGATCTGCCCGCAACCACAGCGGCACTACAACCGGACCAATTGCCGCTGACCACCATCTTCGCCCGCGAAGTCGCCAAANTCAAAAGCGCAGCCGATCCCGCCCTCAGCCTCTATCCGCCGATATCGGCCGGCGCCGCGCCGCATATCGTAAAGGCCTTTTGCACAGCGCTTGCCGAAAATCGGTGCGACGGAGCAATGCTGTCGTTTGGAGCGACAGAGGACGCGGTCGAGAAAGTGCTTCGCATGCGCATTGGAAAGTGGCTGGAAGGACGNTAGCAGACACCTGNTCAAGACGGCCGACATTTGTCACCAACCCCCGCTACCAGTATGTTCTTGGCCGCACCAACACCCTGAGAAAGGACCCCCATGAGCGATCGCCTCTCCTACGCCAGCACCGGCGTCGATATCGACCAGACCGATGCTGCCAAGCGCGAAATGGCCAAGAGCATGGAGACCTCCGACCCGCGCGTGCTCAACCGGATCGGCGCCTTCGCCAGCCTCATCGACGCCTCCTTCCCCGGCTACGACCATCCGGTCCTGGTTCACAAGAGCGAGGAGCCCGGCTCCAAACAAAAACTCGCCTTNGCCCACGGTCGCCACGGCTCAGTCTGCTACGACATGGTCAACCACCTCATCGACGATATTATCGTCATGGGCGCCGAACCCGTCTCGATCCAGGACGTCATCGTCTGCGGCACCATGGACGGCCACATCGTCAACGACCTCGTTGCCGCCCTGGCCGACGCCTGCCGCCAGCAGGATTGCACCCTCACCGGCGGCGAGACCTCGGTCCAGCCCGGGGTGGTCCCCGACGGCCTCTACGTGCTCACCGCCAGCGTCATCGGCGTAGTCGATAGGGACAAGATCATCGACGGCGGCCAAATCCAGGCAGGCGACCAGGTCATCGTCCTGGCTTCCAATGGCCTGCACACCAATGGCTACACGCTGGTCCGCGCCCTCATCGACCGCCAGCCCGATCTCATCGACCGCGATGTCGCCGGAGAATCCCTGCTCGACGCCGTGCTCAAGCCCCACACCTGCTACTTCCAGCCGCTGCGCGGCCTCTACGCCCACCCGGGGCTGCGCGGCATGGCCCATATTACCGGCGGCGGTCTGCAGGACAACCTCAAGCGCATCCTGCCGCCCGACCGCAACGCCCGCCTCGACCTCGCAGCACTCGAAATCCCCGCGATTTTCCGCGTGCTCAAGGCCGTCGGCAACCTCGACGACGAGGACATGATGCGCACCTTCAATATGGGCGCGGGCATGGCGCTGGTCGTCGCGCCCGAGGCCGTAGACGAGATCGTCGCCCACCTGGCCGCCAGAGACTGCCGCGCCTACCGGATGGGTGCAATCGTCCCCGGCCAGCAAAAAGTGGAATTCGAGGGCGCACTCGCTTGGTAGACCTGTCCGACCGGGTAGGCCTATGCGCCCATTGCCGCCACCTGCGTCCCATCGAGTCGGACCGCGGCGCGACCTTCTACCTGTGCCGCCGGGCGGCACGGGATCCCCGGTTGGAGAAGTATCCCCGCTTGCCCGTACACGCCTGCCCCGGCTACGACCGGGTGGAGAATTCCCAGCCCTGAGGGTATCTTTCAACGGAGACCTTATGGCACGCCGCAAACGCAAAAAAGCGCCGCAGCAACCCAAGGTGACCGGCCCCAACTACACCGGCCCGCTNATCATCGCGGTGGTGATCCTCGTCGCCATCNTCGGCATTATGCACTTTGCAAACGCGGATCGCTCGTGGCAGGAGTATATCGGCGCGGGAGACCGCGCGCTNGAGCGCGGCAACTACGATTGGGCCGAAAAAATGTACCGCGAAGCACTGCAATACGCCGAGGGCAAGGGCGCCAAAGACCCACTGGTGGCAGAAACCAGGAAGTATCTCAAACGCCTTGAAAAAGCCAGGGCGCAANAAAAGGGACGCTAGTATACCGCGACCAACTCTCCCCCGCCCACAGGCTCATTTGTAGCGCTCCACCAACTCGCCGATCCGCCGCTTGCTCTCCGCCCGCGCCGCCCGTAAACCCTCCACACTCACCTCCCCTCCCTGCAAGTACTCCAGCACCACTTCCTCCGCCGCCACGTACTCCCCGCACAACGCCACTACCGCATCCGCCACCGCGTGCGGAATCACTACCACCCCATTGCAATCCCCATGCAATAGATCGCCTGGATACACGGTCACACCACCAACCCGTACCGGCACCATCAGGTCGACGATGTGCCCGTAGCCATGCGAAGGTATTGCCCCGTCGCTAAACGCCGGAAAACCAATTCCCCGCACCTGCTCCAAATCCCGCGCCGCCCCACTCGTAACCAATCCCNCCGCCCCAAACGTCTTATAAGTAGTGCACATAACCTCCCCAAACGAAGCCCCNACCGCCGGCACGTCCAGATCCTGAAAAACCACAATCGGCGGCGACGCTACCTGCGCAAAGGTCGCCACCTGCTCATCCAACGCCGAATACACATCCCCCTCTCGCGTCGGCGCCGCCGCCCTATAGGTCGCCGTAGCCGCATACCCGACCAAAACTCCCATCTCTGGAAAACATGCCCGTATCCGCGCGTCCATATACCCCTCGTGCCGCCCCCGTACTGCAAACACTTCAATCACATTGCAGATCGTAGGCGTATCATACGCCCTCAGTACCCCCAATTGCTCCTCAGTCAACCCCTCTCTCATATCCTTCTCCTTGAAAATTGTCACCGGCCTGCCCCGACGACGAGTCGGTGTCTACCGCAGCCATAACGCACTACTCCGTCATACGGCTCCCTTGCCCATCTCCCCTAATTTGAGTTATATACGCGTATGCTACCAGCCCTACTCGACCGCGTGCTGGAAATCGCCAACGACCCGATCGTCGCCGCCTTCTTCGGCTGCTGCCTGGGCCTCTACATCCTCCGCGACGTAGCCCGCATCTTCCTCCAGCTCTTCGCCTCCTTCCGCCGCCTCCTGCAACAAAAAGACAACAGCCCCCAATAGCCATGCACCACTTCCCCCTGGTCGAGGTCTCCGGCCCCCCGCGGCAAATGGGCCGCCAGCACGGCGAGCAAGCCGCACCGCTAATAGCCGGCTATCTCGCCTGGATCGAAAAGACCACCGGCAAAGACCGCGACGAACTCGGCCGCCGCGCCCGCGCCTTCGAGCCCTTTATCGACGCGATCAACCCCCTGCTCCTCGACGAGGTCCGCGGCCTTGCAGAAGGCGCCGCCATCTCCTACGACCACGCCCTGCTGTGCCAAGCCCGCGGCGAAGCCGCCCGGGCGCCACTGCCCGAGGGCTGCACCGCCTTCGCCCTGACCGGCGCCGCCACCCACCGGGGCCGCACCCTGGCCGGACAGAACCAGGACCTGCCTCCCGAATTTTCCGACCTCGGCATCGTCCTGCACCTCAAACCGTCTGACGGCCGCCCCCGCGCCATCACCTTTACCTTCGCCGGCCAGCTCGGCTATATGGGCATGAACCACCTGGGGGTCGCCCACTTCGCCAATGGTCTCGGCGACGCCCAATGGCAACTGGGCCTGCCCCACTACCCGCTCAAGCGGACCCTGCTCGAAAAGGCCGACCTGCCCGCCTGTCTCGACCTCCTGCAAAATCACCGCATGACCTCGCCAGCCAATATGGTCTTCTGCGACGGGCAAGGCCGCATCGCCGACGTCGAGATCCGCCCCGAGGGTATCGCCCTCTATGCCGACGAGCACCCCGACCGCCGCCTGCACACCAACCACTATCTGACGCCCGAATACGCCCCGCACGAAACCCATCGCATGGCCGATTCGGTACCGCGCCTGGCACGGGTGCGCGAACTCGTCGCGGCGCAGTGGGGGGCCATCGATGTCGCGGCCATGCAGAATATCCTCGCCGACCATCGCGGCGACCCCGGGGCCATCTGCCGTCATGGCGAGGGTGGCTCGCACTCGATCTGCGGCTATATCGCCGAGCCGGATCAGGGCCTGTTCCACGTCCGCCGTGGCCACGGTTGCCTAGGCAGTTGGCGGACCTACGCCGTCTAGAGCAATCTATTGAGAAAGGGCAGCGACAACCCCACCAGCCCGCCGAGCACCGCCCCCAGCAACTCGATATAGCGCAACTGGTCGGCAATCAAGCTGCGCACCATGTACTCTACCCGCTTGAGGTCAAAGCCCATAATCTGCTCGCGCACCATGTGGGCTATATCGAGCTCGTCAATCAGCACCGGCACTTCGCGGCGCAGCAGCTCGGTCGCCCGCTGCTGCGTCCAGGCCACCAGCGCCGCCTCGTCGTCCGGCGCCAGCGCCAACCACTGCCGCAGGGGACGGTCGCCGCGCGCCAATCGCGCGCGGACCCAACCACCGATTCCCCACGCCGCGACCTGCTCGTCATCCAGCCGCATCAACTCCGCCAGGTGCCGCCGCATATCCGCCCATAGCGCCGCGGGCACGAGATCTGCCAGAGTCTGGTCGCGCCGGCGCCGGTACTGGTCCACGACCAGCGCCCGCACCTGCGACCGGGTCCGGGCGCTGGTCAACCACGCCGTCGCGACCCCTCCAATCCGCACCGCCATCCGCTCGCGCTCGGCGCCGAGCAACTGGCCCAGCGGCTTGTCGAGCAGTGCATCGACACCCGCCGCCAGGTGTCGCTCGACACTGGCGCGCGTCTCGGCACTGGACAGATAATCGCGCGCCACCTCGGGCAGGCGTGCGCCGACTGCGGTCTCGAGCCGCGCGCCGAAGAGCCGCAAACCCCATTCGCCGACCAGACCGCGCAGCCCATCCTCGCTCTCGACCAGCGCCTCCAGCGCCGCAAAGATCCGCGCGCTCAGCTCGCCGGCATGGTCCTCCGAGCTCAACCAAGTCGCCAATCGATCCAGCAGAGCCGGAATCTCGCGCCGCAGCCCCTGCCGCAACGCCGCGCGCAACTCGTCGGGCACGATTTCGGCAAGCGGCGCATCCCGGGCAAAGAAGTCCAGCAGCTGTCTCTCCAGCGCCTGCGCCAGATCGGCCTGAGTGTCGTCGCGGACGAGCACCTCGTCGAGCAAATCGGCCAGGCCCTCCGCCGAGGCCTCATCCACCACCTCGCCCAGCACCAGCGCACCGAGCCGCTGCTCCAGCGCATCCAACAACCCTGCTCTAAACTCCGCCGAGGCCTCGTCCCGGCTCCACATCGCCAACAGCCTCAGCCCCCGATCTACCAACGGCTCGATCCGATCCGCCGGCAGCCAGTCTGCAAGCGCCACCGCCGGCGTCTCGTCGAGCAGCCGCGCCAGCCGCGCGGCGAGTACCTGGCGCAGGTTCTCTTGCAGCGCCGGTCGTTCGATCTGCGCGACGAGATATTCGCGATAGAGCAGTTCCTCGCCCACCACCCGGGCCACATTGTCGGCCAACCGGGCGCGGTTTTTGGGAATCACTCCCTGCCAGCCCAGAGTGTACCACTTCGGCTCGAACGGGCGGAAGAGCGAGCGGATGGCCAGGAAGTTGGTAGAATAGCCGATAAAGGCACCGAGGGCGGCGCTGGCGGCCATTTGTGCGGGAGAAACCAGATAGTCCATGCGACCTATAAGAAAGGCCCCGCCTGATCGCTCAAACGGGGACCGGAATACCTGAGGAAAATCAACTCAGAAACACTGGTCGGCCATGTGGGTCGGGTGGGACAGCGGCCTAGGCCAGGCGCTCGGCGTCATCCTCGGGATCGTAGCCCAACTCCTGGCGGGCGCTCTGGATGTCCCAGTAACCCCGGGTGTTGCCCGAGATGCCGTAGTAGATGCCGAAGCGCACGTCCGCCTCGATCGAGCGCCAGACCAATTGCACGCAATCACGGTGCGAAAGCCAGGTCGAGAGGATGCGATCGCTGCCGCGTTCGGCAACCGCCGA
Source organism: Gemmatimonadota bacterium (assembly GCA_002724215.1). Classification (GTDB taxonomy): domain Bacteria; phylum Latescibacterota; class UBA2968; order UBA8231; family UBA8231. The sequence goes on from PBOD01000050.1 coordinate 83,259, forward strand.
TTCGGGCTGAAACGAGCCGATGCGCAGGCACACAACCTCGAGGCCGAATTGATCTACATAGTAGCGACCGAGGTCTTCGCCGAAGGCCTTGCTGGCGCCGTAGAAGCTGTCGGGCCGCTCGGGCATCTCCGGGGTGGTGTAGACCCCTTCCTGCTCGTAGAAGCCGGTCACGTGGTTGGTACTGGCAAAGACGACTCTTTTGACGCCTTTGTTTTTACAGGCCTCGTAGGTGCAGTAGACGCCGTGGATGTTTTTTTCCAGCACCGATTCCCAGGTCGCGCTGACCTCCGGGTCGCCGGCCATGTGCACCACCGCATCGACCCCGTCTACCGCCGCTTCCATCGACGCGAGGTCGGCGACGCTGCCGGTGACGACCTCTTCGCCCGCCTCGGCCTCAAGAATGGTGCGGTGATACATCAGCCGCAGGTCATAGCGGTCCTTGAGCCCGGCGCGCATGACCTGGCCGATGCGGCCAGCCGCGCCGGTGACTAGCACTTTCTTGCGGCTCATCGGCCCTCCCGATCAATGCAGCCCCACACCAGAGTCGCGACGACGAAGACGCCCACTACCAGCCCGATGACGAGAAATACCCGCCGCCGCAAGCGCGACCGCCGCCGTTGCCAGGGGTTGGAGAAATTGGGCAGATCCGGCGCTGCACGGATGCCGGCGTGGCGCGCGTGGCGCAGTGCTGCGGTCACATTCACCATCTCGTCTCTCCTAGCGACTGGCCCAAAGCATGCCGCGGCGTTGGATCTCGCGGGCCTCGGGCACATCGAAGTCTTTGGCCACATGACCCAGCGACGAGTAGAATACCCGCCCCTCGCCCCACTGGCGCTTCCACACCACCGGCATCACCGTGCCGTTGATCCAGGGCGCGCTCTCGCGCCCCTCGAAAGTCGTGGTCGCCAGCACTTCGTTGCCGGGGTCGGTATGCATATAGTACTGTTCGGAGTGCATCGCAAAATCGTCGAGCCCGGCGACGATGGGGTCGTCTGCGATGATATTGACCGTGTAGTCGATGATATTGTCGGGATGCGCCACCCACTGGCCGCCAACCATGAACTGGTAGTTGGTGTTGTTGCGGAAGGAATCGCCCATGCAGCCGTGCCAACCGGCGACACCGACACCCGCGGCGATGGCGTCGAGCAGCCCCTTTTCCTGGTCGCCCGCGATCGCCCCCATCGTCCACGTCGGCACGATCAGATCCTGCGCCAGCATCAGATCCTGGTCCTTGTACGTATCTAGATCGTCGGAGACCGTCACCTCGTAGCCTTCGCCCGTGAGAATCGGCGCGAAGATATCTACACACTGCCTGGGCTCGTGTCCCTCCCAACCACCCCAGACTATCACCGCTTTTTTGGCCATCGATTCCTTTCTATCTGGCGCCGCGCGCCAACTCCTTGTCCACCAGAAACTCATAGCTCTGCTCGACGGCCTCCATCATATCCGTGGCGCAGCGATCGAGCTCGACGATCAGCCAGTCGCAAGCACCGTGACTGGCCTCGATAATGGGCGGAAAATCCATTTTGCCGGTGCCGACCGCCTGCATGTCCTGTGCGGCGTCCAGAGGACCGTCCTTGATGTGCAAGAGCGGCGCGCGCTCGCCCAGTTCCTCGACGACCGCGACCGAGTCGCCGCCACCGACGTTGACCCAATAGGTATCGACCTGGAAGAAGATCCGCTCGTCGAGTTCTTCGACCATGATTTCGAAGCCCGGTCGGCCCTCGACCTCGGTAAACTCCCAGTAGTGGTTGTGCAGACCCAGTTCGAGGCCGTTCTCCTCGGCGATCTCGCCGGCCTGGTTCCAGCGATCGCACAGTCCTTTGAGCGCATCCATGCTCTCGAAGGCCTCGCGCGGAGTCGAAGTAACCACCCGGTTCACCTCCAATTCGTGGGCCAGTTCGATGACCTGGTTTTTCTGCTTGCCTAGTGGCAGCTGGGTATGCACGCTGCACACTTCCAATCCCAGGTCGGCGAACAAGTCGCTGGCTTCTTCCACCGTGACGCCGGGAAACCCCGCCGTCTCGACACCCACGTACCCCATCTCGGCGATCCGGGTGACCACTGCCTTGAAATTCTGGGCCAGGGCCTCGCGGACGGTATAGAGCTGAATCGCTATGGGGGCAGCCATTTCTTCCTTCCTTTATATATTGAGCGTTAAAAAGGCGTTCAGATGTCGTTGTAAAACGTATAAATGGCAAAAAACGGGCCTGAACGCAAATTATCCGCAATTCGCCGCGCGATGTCAAATTCCACACGCCGACTTGATCGCCTCCGTCCCATCTTGTACATTGGCGGCTCGACAAAGGAGAAAGCCCTATGAGTACCCGCGACAAAGCCCGCCTCGGCTTTATCGGCGCCGGCTGGTGGGCCACCAGCAACCACATGCCGGTCTTCGCCGCCCGTGACGATGTCGAATTGGCCGGCGTCTGCCGCCTCGGCCAGGCCGAGTTGCAACAGGTCAAGGACCACTTCGGTTTCGCCTACGCCACCGAAGACTACCGCGACCTGCTCGCAAACTGCGAGCTCGACGGGGTCGTCGTCGCCTCGCCGCATCCCCTGCACTACGAGCACGCCAAAGCCGCCCTGGAGGCGGGCTTGCCGGTAATGTGCGAAAAGCCGATGACCACCCGCGCCGGTCACGCGCGCGAGCTAGTCGAATTGGCAGACGCCAAGGGCGTGCCCCTGCTGGTACCCTACGGCTGGCACCACAAGCCCTTTATTCAGCGCGCCAAGGAGCTGATGAACGACGGCGCCGTCGGCGAAGTAGAGTTCGTGCTCTGCCATATGGCCTCGCCGATCCGCGACCTGCTCTCGGGGGTCGAGGTCGACGTCTCCGACATCTCCGGCCAGGACTCGGCCAGCCTCTTCGGCCCCACGCCCTCGACCTGGGCCGATCCCGATATCGCCGGCGGCGGCTACGCCCACGCACAAATCTCGCATTCCTCGGGCATGCTGTTCTGGCTCACGGGTCTGCGCGCGACCCGCGTCTTCGCCGCGATGAGTGCGCCCGGATCCAAGGTCGAGCTCTACGACGCCCTGACCGTGCGCTTCGCAAGCGGCGCCATCGGCACCGTCAGCGGCGCCGGCAACGTGCCTACCGACCAAACCTTCCAGGTCGATTTGCGCATCTTCGGCCCCGAGGGCATGCTGCTGATCGACTGCGAGCGCGCCCGCATGCAGTTGCGCCGCCACGACGGCAACCACGTGGTCGAAGATGTCGCCGAAGACGCCGGCGGCTACGAGTGCGACGGCCCGCCCAACAACTTCGCCGATCTCGTGCTCGGCAAGACCGAAGTCAACTGGACCCCGGGCGAGGCGGCAATGCGCGGGGTCGAGATGCTCGACGCAGCCTACCGCTCGGCTGTCTCCGGCCAGGAAGAACAGGTGTAATTGTACAAACTACGCACCTCGCGATGACAAAATCGCGACAATTCCGCCGCCCATTTGCCCCTCTTAATGCCATGCACGGCACCAAGCGCAAATGGGCGGCGTTTTTTTCTTCCTCATCGCCCCACCTTGCTACAACACCCCCCAGCTCGTTCTTAATATCCCACCTCCAAAGGAGCCCCGCGTGAAAATTATCGATCTCAGCCTGACCATGCGCACCGGCATGCGCGGCATCGCCTGGGACACCCATACGACATTAGAAAAAGACGGCTGGAACTCCCGCACCCTGCACCTCTACTCGCACGCCACCACCCACATGGACGCCCCGCGCCACTTCTTCGAACGCGGCCTGACCATCGACCACCAGGACCTGCAAAAGTGCATCGGCCCGGCCCGCGTGGTCGACCTGGGCGAGGTCGCGCCCCGCGCTTTAATCACCGTCGCCGACCTCGGCCCCCTCGCCGACGAGATCGGCCCCGGCGACCGCCTGCTCTTCAAAACCGGCTGGAGCAAGCGAATCGACGAGCCGGCCTATCGCGACGAATTGCCGCGCATCGGGCTGGAGCTGGCGCAACTGCTCGCCGACAAACACGTCGCCTTAGTCGGCGTCGAGCCGCCCTCGGTCGCCGCCGTCGACGACCTCGCAGAAATCACCGCCGTCCACCGTACCCTGCTCGGCGCCGGCGTCGTCATCGTCGAGGGCCTGACCAATCTCGACCAGCTCAAGAGCAAACGGGTGACCTTTATCGCCCTGCCACTAAAAGTCGCAGACGGCGATGGCACCCCGGTGCGCGCCATCGCCATCGAGGGCGATCTGGCCGAGCTCGCCTGAGCGCATGGGCTTTCTCTTCGATGTCATCGGGCCGCTCTTCACCTTGATCGGCTGCGGCTTCTTTCTGGGCCGGCGCCGCAAAATAGAGACCGAGCCGCTGGCCGATGTCGCCATCTATATCTGTCTGCCCTTCCTGTTGTTTTCGACCCTGGTCCGCCACCCTGTCACCGGACTGGCCGCCTTGCAGATGTTCGCATGGCAGGGCGGGATGTACCTCTGCAGCATCCCGCTCATCTGGCTCGTCGCCCGGCTGTTTGGCTGGGATAGCGCCACCCGCAGCGCCGTCACCCTGTCGCTGCCCACTGTCAATGTCGCCTCCTACGGCGTGCCAGTAGTGCTCTTCGCCCTCGGCGACGAGGCGCTGGCGGTGATCATGCTGCTCTTCGTCTACGGCAATGTCTTCGGCTCTTCGCTCGGCGTCTACATCGCCGCCGGTGGCCGCCAAAAACCCTGGCAGGCTTTTGCCAGCATCTTCAAATTGCCGCTGATCTACACCGCCGCCGCCGCCCTCGCCATCAACGCCACCGGCAGCGCCATACCCGACTCGATCCTCGACACCGCCAACCTCATCGGCAAAGCCGGTCCCATCCTCGCCATCATCCTGCTCGGCATCCAGGTCTCGCGCATCCAACTGCGCGGCAATGCCGTGCTCTACGGCGGCATCGCCACCAAAATCCTGCTCAGCCCGGTGTTGGGCATTGGCCTCACCCTGGCCATCGGCGCCGAAGGCGCGGTCCGCGACGTGCTATTGATCTGCTCGTGCCTGCCCACCGCCATCAACGCGCTGATCCTCACCGTGCGCTTCGACGCGCGGCCAGATCTTTTGGGGGGTATTTTAATCGGCTCGACGCTGTGGAGCCCGTTGGCGCTGTCGGTGATGCTGTACTGGATCGCGGCCAACTAATTGACAAAACTCCCATCACCCCCTATTTCAATACGCCTCGCCAACCCGGAGATTTCGCATGCTCAAAAACCCCGACATCGATATCGCCCCCTCGCTTCTGGAGGGCCTGCGCCTGGTCAGCACTCCCACCGCCACCGCCTATCTGATGAGCCAGGGCTGCAACCACGCCTACGCCATCGGTATTCCGGCCCAGGTCCTGGACCAGGGTCAGACCATGGTCGGCCGCGCCCGCACCCTGCGCTTCCTGCCCAAGCGCGAGGACCTGCTCAAAGACCAGTACAGCAACGTCGGCGACCGCCCCCACCGCGACGCCATTGAGAGCATCCAGCCCGGCGAAGTTTTGGTTATCGACGCCTGCGGCTCCTTCGAGGCCGGGGTCGTCGGCGACATGTATACCCGCCGGGTGCAGGAACTGGGCGGCCAGGGCATCGTCATCGACGGCTGCGTGCGCGACATGAGCACCATTGCCACCATCGGCCTGCCGCTATTTTGCAAGGGCATGCACGGCTCGGGGATCAACCGCGCGCTGATGTCGGCCGACTTCCAGCAGCCAATCAGCATCGGCAATACCGCTGTGCTACCCGGCGACGTGCTCCTGGGCGACGCCGACGGCGTGGTGGTGGTGCCGCCCCACCTCGTGGAGGGGCTCGTCGCCTACGGCATTGAGCACGAAGTCCAGGAGCGCTTCACCCGCCTCAAACTCGAAGAGGGCCACGCCCTGCACGAGGCCTATCCGCCCAATGCCGAATTGCGCCCGCTCTACCTCGAATGGCGCAAGAGCCAGCCCGAATACGAGCAGTATCCCTTCGCTTTCGCGAATGAGTAACATGGACCTCCTCGACCTCAAAGACCGCGTCGTCGTCCTCACCGGCGGCTGCGGCGCCATCGGCCGGATCATCGTCAAAGAGCTGGCCGCCCACAACGCCCGCATCGCCGTCAACGACATTTTAGAGGAGAGCGACAGCGCGCCGATCCTCACCGCAGCCGACCCCTCGGGGAAGCGCACCGCCTACTGCAAAGCCAACGCCAGCGACCCCGATGAGGTATCCGCCCTCTTCGACTGCGTCGAGGCGCACTGGGGCCTGCCCGATGTGGTCTGCTGCCACGCCGGCATGGTCGATGCCCACCCGGTCGAGCAATATCCCATCGACGGCTTCGACAAAATCATCGATGTCAACTTGCGCGCCGCCTTTGCCACCGCACAGGAGATTAGCCGGCGCTGGACGGCCGCCGCCAAACCCGGCCACCTGATCTTCACCACCTCCTGGGTGCAGGACGTGCCCTGGCCCGAGATCACGCCCTACACCACCAGCAAGGCCGGAATGAAGGCGATGATGCGCGGCTACGCCCGCGAGTTGGCCGCCGACAATATTCGCGCTAATGCCGTAGCCCCAGGCATTGTCGCCGTCGGCCTGGCCAAGCGCCAGTGGGATACCGACCCCTCCTACAAGGCCCGCGCCCAGAAGGCCATTCCCCTGGGTTTTATGCAGCCGCCCGAAACCGTCGCCCACGCCTTCCTCTACCTCTGCTCGGATATGGCGAAGTACATGACCGGCTCGGTACTCCTGGTCGACGGCGGATGCAGCCTTTACCCGATGGACTGAATAATGCTTCCGCTGCGCGCAGCAGTCGTCTGTGGCGACACCGCCCGTCTGCACCTTGGTCCCGTTAGATTCCCTGGTAGATTTCGCGCATCGACCACCCTATTACCCCACCGGAGCCCCCCATGTCCATCCGCCCCGTTAAACACCATTCCCAGGCCCAACCCGCAATCGAAGGGGCCGGCGTCCACCTCCACCGCGCCTTCGGCTTCGGCAACACCGCCGACTTCGACCCCTTTCTGCTCTTAGACGACTTTCGCAACGACCGCCCCGACCACTACCGCGCCGGCTTCCCCTGGCACCCTCACCGCGGTATCGAGACCATCACCTACATCCTCTCCGGCACCGTCGAACACGGCGACAGCCTCGGCAACCGCGGCCATCTGGGCGCCGGCGATATCCAGTGGATGACCGCCGGCCGCGGCATTCTACATCAGGAAATGCCCAGCGGCGATTCGCAGGGCCGCATGCACGGCTTCCAACTCTGGGCCAACTTGCCCGCGGCGCACAAAATGACCGCCCCGCGCTACCAAGACGTAGCGGCGACCGATATTCCAGTTGTCACCGACGATGACGGCACCACAGCCCGCGTCCTCTGCGGCGAATTCTGGGGCCAGCAAGGTCCAGTCGATGGCATCGCCGCCGAGCCTGCTTATCTCGACATCTCGGTCCCGCCTGGCGTGCGCAAAAAACTGCCAATCGACGCCTACCGCCACGCCTTCGCCTATATCTTCGCCGGCTGCGGCACCTTCCGCGACGCCTCGGCCCCACAGCCGATAACAACCGAATATCTGGACGAAATCGGCACTGTCGAGGTCGAGGAAATGGGCAATCGCTCACTGGTGCTTTTTGACACCGGCGACGAAATCATCGTCCAAGCCGGCGACGAGGGCCTGCGTTTCCTACTGGTCTCGGGCCGCCCCATCGAGGAGCCCGTCGCCTGGCGCGGCCCCATCGTCATGAACACCGAGGCAGAGCTCTATCAGGCCTTCAGCGAGCTCCAGCACGGCACCTTTATACGCGACGAATGAAATGGGTGGGCACGCCCGGCGTCCCGCCACCGATCCAGGGCGTCAGTGCGCTCTACTTCACGCGCCGCCAGACCCGCTGTGCACCTGCCATATCGAACGCCGCTGGTAAGACGCTGGCATTTTCTACCCCGCGCCCCTATCTTCGAACTACCCCGCACTCCCGTCCATAAGCCGCACCCGCAGACCGATGAACGAAGCCCTGACTCTGCTCAAAGAACTTATCGCCTTGCCCGCCAGTTGGGTCAAATCCAACCTGCTGGCCATCGCCACTGCCTTCACCACCGCGCTGCTGGTCATCTTCGGCGACAATATCAACCGCGCGGTCAAGCACCGCATCAGCCGCTACCCATTTTTGGTCCGCACCCTGGCCTTCGTCGCGCTGTGCTCTTGCGGCTATGGTCTGCTCACCGTACTGATCACCCCGTCGGTGGCCCAGTTGCTGCGCTACTTCGGCGACCAGTATATCGCCCTAGTGGTGCTGGCCTCTTTCCTCGCGATCGGCATCCTCGCCGAGCGCAAGCGCTATATGTAAAAGTTCGCGCTGGCCTTTTAAAAACTTGCCACGCCAACTTGCACGGTATTGAACATGCCGCGGCCCTGATAGCGAGCCGGGCGCCCGGTTGCCAATATCGCCCCCCGGGCGATATATTCCGGCATGCTCGACTCGATGACCCACATCGCGCGCGCGCTCACCGACATGGACGAGCCCTTCGTGCGCTACAAGACCCTGCTCAACATCTACGGCCGCGACCCCGGCTCGCGCGAAATCCGCATCCTCCGCGATGAGGTCCGCGAATCGACACTGGCCAAGACACTCCTGGCCGAGCAGGACGCCTCCGGACGCATCCCCCTAGACCCCGACGACAAGTGGCGCGGCGCGCACTGGGTGCTCTACATGCTGGCCGAGGTCGGCTCGGCCGCCGGTGACAAAAGTCTCTTTCCTCTACGCGACCAGGCCTGCGACTGGCTCTTCGCCGCCGACCGCCTGACGCCGGTCTGCGGCGCGATCGAGGGCAACGCGCTTTACTACCTGCACTTCCTCGGCCTTGACCAGGGCCAGAGCGACGAATTGGCCACGCGCCTCATCGCCGGTCTCAGCAAGCCCGGCAAGAGCCCCGCGGCCTTCGGCCAGGCGCTGCACGCTCTGCGCGGCCTGACGCTGCACGCCAAAGTGCGCGACGACGCGGGCGCCCGCCAGGGCGCCGATCAACTCGCCGAACACCTGCTGGCCCACCACCTCTACCAGAAAGCCGATGGCCAGCCCTTGAGCGCCGACTGCACCGCGCTGCACTATCCCTGCTACGAGCACTGCGACCCGCTGCTGGCCCTCAAGGTCATGGTCGAGGCCGGTCGTCTCGACGACGAGCGCTGCCGCGACGCCCTCGATCTGGTCCGCGGCAAGCAGTTCGACGACGGCACCTTTCCGGCCGAGCGCAAGCACTACCGCGTCGGCCGCATCGGCAAGGGCAACGACTCGCTCGTCGATTGGGGCGGTTCCGACAAGCGCCGCACCAATCTCCACGTTACTTGCGATGCCCTCGGGGTGCTGCGCGCCGCCGGAGAGCGGTTTTGAACGGATGGCCGCGGGCCACGCTCGCCGCGCTCGGCTCGTTGGTCCTCTCGCTCTACTTCCTCCAGTACTGGACGCTGCCCAAATACGCCGCCATACCGCAGAATAGCATCTCATTCGAGGTCTTCTGGTCCGCTGTCACCCACCTGGTCGATCCCGGCTGGGAGGACGCCATTTGCTTTTCGCTGCCGGCTGTGTGTTTTGTCGCGGTGGTCGCCCTCGAAATCCGCCGCCGCGAGTTCACACGGCTGCTCGCGCTCTGCTTCTGCTCCGGCCGCACGACCTGGGGCCTGGTGTTTTTGAGCGCGGCGATCATCGCCCGCTGCTACTTCGCCGTAGGCGAAGCCAACTGGGCCGGCGACGGCTCGGCCCACCTGGCCTTCGCCTACGCTGCAGTCGAGTGCTTCGCCGCCGGCGAGATCCCCATCTGGACCAATCTCATCAGTCTCGGTAGTCCCTATTTGCAGTATTACGGCTTCCTCTACTTCTACTTAGTCGGCCTGGTCGATCTCGCCGTCGATCACCTGTTCACCAGCGTCAAAATCACCCTCGGCCTGGCGCATATCGCCTCGGCGCTGGGCATGTATTTGCTCGTCCGCATCACCAGCCGCTCGCGCGCCGCCGGCTTCCTCGGCGCCCTGTCCTACGCGCTGTGTTTCTGGCATATGCAGCAGGTGCTGATCATGGGGCGCTTCCCGTTGTCGCTCTTTTACGCGCTGCTGCCGTGGCCACTCTACTTCTTCGAGCGGTTGCGGCTGCCCACCCGCCGCGTCGAGGCCGTCTGCGGCGGCGCACTCTCGCTCGGTCTGCTGCCCCTCGTTCACCCCGGCTATGGCTTTTGGGCCACGCTGTTTTTCGCCCTCTACGCCCTGCTGCGCCTGTGCGAAACGCCGCGACTGAGACAAAGGCCAATACTCCTGTCAACCGGTCTACTCGTCGGCGGCGCCGTACTCTTTGGTGCCTTTTTGACGGTGCCGATGTGGCTTGAGCGGGCCGGCACCGGCATCGCCGAGGGCATCACCCTCAGCGGCGTGCCCGACCCATCGTGGAAGCGGGTCTTCATCTGGTCTAACTTGCGCTTTCCACTGCTGCCGCTGACCGTCGAAGAGGCGCCCTGGTACGGCGGCTATCTCGGCCTGACCCCATTCGCCCTGGCGCTGATCGGCGCGATCCTGCCCTGGCGCCTGCCCCGGCGCGGCCGCCCATTGCCCTACCTAGCCGCGGGCATCTGCTTCGCGCTGACCTTGTTGCTGGTCTTCGGCTACCGCCTGCCGCCGCTGCAGGCCCTGCCCTTCGTCACCGCTCTCAACGCCGGTCGCTATTTGCTGTTTACGACCTTCTTCATGTCGCTTTTGGCCGGTCTCGGTGGCGCGGCCCTCAAGCGCTGGCGCCCGGCGCATATGCGCGTACAGACGCTGTCGTTGCCGATTCTGCTGCTGCTGGGCGATCTCGGCCCCACGACCTTCCAGCAACCCTATCAATTCGCAGTGCACAATTCTACCAACTACCCCCCGGCGCTCTGGGAAGAGCTGCGGCAAAAATTCGATCCCCGCGACCTGCCCGCGGGCCAGCTCGCGCCTTTTCGCCTTTTCACCAATCTCGCCCAAATGCACCCCTTTACGGCCACCGCCCTCCTCGCCTATCGCAGCGGGCTGCCGACCCCGCAGGCCGACCACCGCCTGCTGATGCCCACCATGCACGCCTTCGCCAGCCCGTTCGAGCGCTATCTCAATTATTTATTGCACCTACCCGATCCCCAACCGCTGGACCAAGATCCCGTCGCCCTGGCCGGTCTGCAATTGCTCAATATCAACTATCAGGTCAATGTCGATGCCGAGCACGCAGTCGTATCCCTGATGAGCATCAACACCGGTCCGGCCATCATCTCTGCACGCCTGGAACAACGCCCGCCCCTCGCCCCCGACTCGACCCCCGATCCCAGTAAACACATCGCCGCCTATATCGACGCGATGGGCGTCGATATCGTGCACAAGCGCAGCGACAGGCTTTTTATCGCCGACCTCGACCAGACCCGCTATCTGGGCACCGACCCCCGCCTGCAAGTCCGCGGCCACCGCGTCTGGCACCAGCGTGCCGAAGTCGACCTCGAAGTCACCGCCCCCTGCTTCGCACGCCTCGCCTACACCTACGCGCCCCAGCTGGAAGTCCGCGTCAACGACCGCGCCATTACCCCCTATCGCACCGCCGCCGGCTTTATCGTCGTGCCTTTAGAAGCGGGGCTNAACCGCATCGCATTGCAACCCCGGCTCTCGCCGTTGCGCCAGNCCCTGNTCGGCCTCAATATCCTGTTGCTTGCCGCCGGCGCGGGTNCCCTGATCTGGTCGCGCAGAAAAACCTGACGACTACCCATATAGGCAGTGTGTACCTGCGCAAAACCCATGCATCCCCTTTCGGGAGCACCCCCATGCCGCGCCCAGTAATCTGCGCGAGCGGCACCGGGCGGTCCCTCCGACNCGCTAGCTTTGGGCGCACCGTCAGNTTAGGTAGACGGCCAATAGGTGGGGGGTGTGCTTGTTGCCGCATGCCCGGCCTTCGTATACTCTGGGTTATGCGCCACCTCTGCCTGCTCCTATCCCTCGCCGCCCTCAGCTGCCAGCCTCACCCCCCCGGCTCCACCCCGGACGGTCTCGGCCATTTCGCCTCGCGCACCGACCACCTGCAGCCCCTCGAACCCCGCGGCGAGCGCGTCCTCCACGGCGCCGCCTTGAGCTTCGACCCCCACGACGCCAACAAAAGCGCCCTGACCCGCTCCCGTCCTNTGGTCTACGCCGTCTACTACGACCTATATAGTCTGCGCTACGACTGGCACTTGATCCTGCGCGCCCACCTCGACCAGTACGAAGATTATGCGTTGCCGCAAATCGACCTCGGCTTCAGCTACGACGGCCGCCCCTACGAGCAAGCCATCGCNGACGGCGAGCTCGACGCAGCGATCGCGCGGCTGTGCTTNGGTCTGCAGCAGCTGGGCCGTCCGGTNCTCCTGCGCCCGGGTTATCAGTTTAACAACCCCTGGCACGCCTATGACGCNGCGGCTTATGCCGCAGCCTGGCGCCGGCTCNCGGGCACGCTGCGCGGACAATGGCAGCTCGACCAGGTCGCGCTGATCTGGACCTACTGGGCCGACGGCTATCCCGACTATATGGCCTACTATCCAGACGACCAATACGTCGATTGGTGGTCAATCGATGTGGCCGCACCGCAGGATCTGGCCATGCCGCGCACTCATGCCTTCGTCGAGGCAGCCAGAGACCGCGGCTACCCGGTGCTCGTCGGCGCCGCCACNCCCGGCAGCGCCGACCTCGAGCGCGCCGAGCAGGCCTGGCCGCACTGGTTTGTGCCGCTATTGCGCTTTCTGCGCCGCCATCCCAATATCAAGGCCTACACCTATCTGACCTGGGACTGGGCGCAGATGGAACGCTATGCCGATCCGGTGCTCGTCGAGCGCTACCGCAACGAGCTAACGCACCCCGTCTACCAGCACGCAGCTCCCTTTGACGAACTGCGCTGGCACCTCGACCTGGAGGANTGAGCGGTCGGACTGCCGCGACGGCCGAGGCCGCCGCAGCAGTCCGACCGCACCGAGCGCCGGAAACACCTTGTGCTTTGCGGGACCGGTTGCGTACCTTCTCGACCTAGATCTGGAGACACCCTTGATCGATAGACGCCTTTTGCTCCGCACCGACATCGGCGGCTACACGACCTTTTTATTGCGCACCGCAGCGCTGTGAGCCGCTTCGATTCGCCGGCCCGCAGCTGCGACCTCGATGTCTTGGTCGACCGCCTGTGCAGAGGCTTCGCCCTCTGCTTCGGGCTCGACGCCANATTCGGCGGCACATCAGGAGCTATTACATCAGAGACCGCCTGGTCGGNATCCAGTCGGTCAACTGGAGTCGCAATCCCCGACACAACCAGNTGNCTATCCATATCATCGTCTACGCCCTGAAACAGGAGGGCTCGATCACCCAGCGCCTCATGCAAATGGTCAACTGAGGAATTCCGATGTCCAAACTCCGCTTCGCCCAGGCGGGCGTCTCGCTGATGCACGCCGCCATGTACCGCGACACCCTGATGCTGCTGTCCGATGAAATTGAGCTGGTCGGCTTTTACGATCCCGACCCCGACGCAGTGCGCGAGCGCGTCAAACCCGACGCCGCACACGTCCCCTTCTATCCCGACCTCGGCACCCTGCTCGCCACGGCCCGCCCCGACGCGGTGATGGTCTCGACCTATCCGGTGGACATGCCCGCCTGGATGCTGCAGATCGCCGAGGCTGGAGTCCATCTCTGGGCCGAAAAACCCGTTGCCGCCCGCGCCGACCAGTTGGCGCCCGTCGCCGCCGCCGTCGCCGGACGCGGTCTACAGTTTTCCACCGGTTATTCCTGGCGCTTCAACCCCATCGCCCGCCAGATCCGCGACGCCTTACAACAGGGACTACTCGGCAAACCCTATGCGTTCGCGGTAAATTTCTCGACTTCCAGCGTCAAGCGCCGCGATCCTGCGTCCTGGGTCTTCCAGTCCGCATTGTGCGGCGGCGGTATCCTCAACTGGCTCGGTTGTCACTGGTTCGACTTGATGCGCTTTATCACGGGGTCCGAAATAGCCAGCGTTACCGCCATCGAGGCCAATGTCGGTGGCCAGGCCATCGATGTTGAAGACGCGGCAGCCGTGTCGCTGCGCTTTGCCAATGGCATGATCGGCAGCCTGCATGCGGGCTATTACAACTCCGCCGGCGGGGAGACCGCCGTGCGCCTGCATGGCTCGCGGGGCTGGGCCAAATGGGATCTCGCCGATCAGGCCTGCACCATCAGCAGCGATCACCCCGACTGGGCCGCGGCCCCAGAGCGGCACTTCCACATGCCCGCAGCCGAATATCCAGGCTATGGCGCCGACGGGCGAGCGCTGGTCAAGGCCTTCGCCGCTGCGATCCGCGGCGAGGGCGAGAGTGGCTATCGGGTCGACGACGCTATCCGCGCGCTGCAAATCATCGAAGCCGCGCACGAGTCGGCGGCGAGCGGTCGCACCATCGACGTAGCTTAACCCACCAGGAGATCC